>NZ_DATBVQ010000096.1:0-19472 GCF_036515215.1 Flavobacterium sp. | reverse complement strand
AGATAGATAATAATAAATGAAGGTAAATACCAACCGCATTTGAAATTCATGCTAATAAAAACAAGACCTAAAAAAATCAAATAAAATGCAACAATTAACTAAGGCCGAAGAACAACTAATGGAACATCTTTGGACACTAGAGAAAGCTTTTATGAAAGATTTACTGGAAGCTTTCCCAGAACCAAAACCAAAAACAACTACGGTTGCCACTTTATTAAAAAGAATGATGGACAAAGATTTTGTGGCTTACAATGAGTTTGGAAATTCCAGGGAATACTATCCGTTGGTAAAAAAAACCGACTATTTCTCTAAACACGTAAACGGCCTAATCACCAATTTTTTCAACAATTCGGCCTCGCAATTTGCTTCCTTCTTCACGACCGAAACGAACTTATCGTCATCGGAATTGGAAGATCTCAAAAAAATTATAGATAGCGAACTTCAAAAAAAGAAACAATGATAGACTTCATAATCAAATCGACGCTTTCCTTGGCCGTGTTATTGGCCGTGTACCATCTCCTTTTGGAAAAAGAAAAAATGCATCAGTTCAATCGATTTTACCTGTTGTTTAGCCTAGTCTTTTCATTCGGTATTCCGTTTACAACAATCGAAGTGATACGGGAATCGGCAAGTCCCTTTATGGGGAAAACTTCGATAAAGCCAGGCGAAGCAACGATGGCAATTATAGAAGACTCTGTGAGTTACTGGATTATTTCTCTTTGGGCTATATATGCCATCGTAACTTCGGCACTTGTGATCCGCTTTGTCAGAAACATTCGAAAATTAACCTCCAGAATAAAATCAAATCCAGTCATTGACTACAAAAACTCAAAACTGGTGTTGCTTAAAGAGAAAACACTTCCACATACTTTTTTGGACGCTATATTCATCAACGAAACGGACTACCACAATAGAAAAATTGAGGCAGAATTATATACTCATGAATTAATTCACGTAACTCAAAAACACACGCTTGACATTTTGTTTATTGAAATTCTCAAACTGCTATTTTGGTTTAGCCCCATTTTTATTTTTTATAAAAAAGCGATACAACTCAACCACGAATTCCTTGCAGACGAGAAGGTCGTGAAATCCTATAACAATGTTCCGTTTTACCAGAATCTGCTATTATCAGTGGCAAACGCGAACTCTAGCTATTACTTGGCCAGTAATTTGAACTATTCGATAACTAAAAAAAGATTAATTATGATGACAAAAACCACATCCGCATCAAGATCCATGTTGAAAAAACTGGTATTGATGCCCCTATTTTCAGGAATCGTTTTCCTTTTATGCGTAAAAACTGTCGCTCAGGAAAAGAGAACAGAAACCGCAATCCAATCGACGGCTGTAATGACCGGAATGGAGAAATATTTCGAAAACACCACTTTTAAAATTAAAGACGAGAATGGCAATAATACAGCCGATAAAAAATTCTCTCAACTCACAACTGAAGAAAAGAAAAATATTCCGCCACCTCCTCCACCAGCAACAGCTTCTGCAAATAACAAGCAATTAAATGACATGGCTGTTGGGCCAAAATATGTTGAGTTGACTGTCAATAACAGCAATGAGGATCAGGTGTACAAAGCCGCAGATTTAGAAATAAATCCCACGTTTCCAGGAGGGATGGAAGCTTTCTATAGCTTTGTAGCCGAGAATTTTAAAATTTCGGAAGAAGCTACAAAAACGAAATTGAAAGGAAAAGTATACTTAACATTTATGATAGAAAAAGACGGAAGCCTTTCTGAATTTAGAATCCTTCGCGACATGGGTTATGGAACTGGCGAAGAAGCGGTTCGCGTTTTAAAACTATCCCCAAACTGGATTCCGGGCACAATTGAAAACAAAGCGGTAAGAGTGCAATACAGTTTACCAATTACTATTCAAACAGACTAATGATAGTTCTAAAACAACAAATCCGCTTCCATTTGAGGCGGATTCGTCTTACTACAAAATCTAAAAAAGGGCTAACTAAATTCTTTATCGGGCTTATACCCTAAATACGGCATCGTTTGTTCTTTAAAAACAACGCCATATTCTTCCAATTCTTTCAAGATAGGTAAATACACTTCTTTACGTATGGGCAATTGTACCCCCGGAGTAGTTATCTTCCCGTTTAGTATTTGTAAAGTGGCCATTGCAACCGGCAATCCCACGGTCTTGGCCATCGCAGTATACGTTTGGTCCTCACCAATACAAACCATTTTCGAATCGATTTGCTTCTTTACGCCATCCAATTCGTATCCGAATTTATGGTACATCACGATCATATCTTTATCCTCTGGCTGTAATGTCCAGCTATCGTTTAAAATCTTTTCCAGTATTTGGGCAGGTGTGGCATCTTTTAAAGCTACAATTTTGTTGTCATTGAACAGATCCAACTCTAACAATTTATCCCACATAATATCATCTTGGTCAATTTTGAGAATCAACCGTGTTTTAATTTCCACGGAATCCGTAGGATGGTAAGGCAAGAATGAATTCACGAACTGTCTGTAACTCATATTTTCGGAATCTTCCATAACGTAACTATCGTCAGTCATCCCTAATTGGACAAACATATTCCAGGCTTTTGAAAAACCAACCCGACGAATAGTCCCTCTATATAAGGTCAGTACATTATCCAATCCGTAAACACTTCTATATTTCAAGGAGTCCCTATTCGAATAGGCCTCAAATCTGCCATATCCCTCCACATCGAGAAACTCTGTTCTTCTGAATAAATTACAATAAGGTATATATTTATAAGTTCCCTCTTGAATAAATTTAGCTGCACCGCCCTGTCCCGCCAGCACAACGTTACGAGGAGCCCAAGTGAATTTATAGTTCCACAAATTCGTATCGGATTCAGGCGCTACAAGTCCACCACAAAAGGATTCAAACAAAAGCATTTTTCCACCTTTATCCCTTATTTCGTCAATGACTTTCATGGCACTCATGTGGTCGATACCCGGATCCAAGCCAATCTCATTCATGAAAATCAGATTGTTTTCCTTTACGGCCGCATCCAATTCCTGCATCGCATCACTAACATAGGAAGCGGTCACCAAGCTTTTCTTATAAAGGACACAATCCTTGGCCACTTCGATATGAAGATGCGCAGGCAACATCGAGATAACAATATCCGCTTTTTGGATCGCCTCCGTTCTTTGGGACTTATCAAAAATATCTAAAGCGATTGGGGTTGCATTGGGATGATTGTTTGTTTTTTTTTGCGCCAAGGTCATCGATAAATCACCTATGATAAGGTGCAAATTCTCTTTTTCCGACTTATCCAAAAGATATTGTATCAACGAAGATGCTGATCTGCCTGCACCAATAATTAAAATCGTTCTCATGTTTCAATAAATATAACACAAACATACAAAATTGTTGTATTTATAACAACCGCTCGACGTGAAAATCACAAATATGTTTTCAACATTAATGCCAACAAAAACTACTGGGATTCCTCCCAAAATAAAAAAACAAACTATCTATCGAATTTCTTTCACTTTGGCGCGATATAAAATACTTTTGCAAAGAAAAAATCTCATTAAAAATGGATAAAAAATTAATTTCAACTGGAGCCGTTTTCGGGATGGCAGCAATCATTTTAGGTGCATTTGGCGCACATGCCCTAAAAAAAGTATTGCCTGCTGAACAATTAGTCACTTTTGAAACAGGAGTGCGTTATCAGATGTACCATGCATTTTTTTTAATGTTTGTTGGTATGATCACTGCATTACCTGAAAAAACAAAAAAAACAATCTATTTTTTGGTGCTTTCCGGTGTCAGTTTATTCTCGGGATCCATTTATTTGTTGGCTACCAACAACATCACTTCCTTCGATTTCAGGGTCATCGGTTTTGTCACTCCCATCGGTGGGCTACTGCTAATACTGGCTTGGGGCGTATTGTTTATCAATTTTATTAAGAAAAAATAACAAAATTAAGATAATCAAAACGTATCTAAAATATAAGTTCTACTTTTGCACTCAATAAATTAAACTACACAATACATAATTTTATGAATAATAACACACCGTTTACGCAATCGATTTCGTTGAAAGACATAGGAATTGAAAACGCAAAGATTCATTATCAATTATCAGCCAACGAATTGCACGACATGACCGTAGCGTCAGGTCAAGGAATTGAGATTTCGACTGGAGCTTTAGCCATTAATACTGGAGAATTTACAGGAAGATCTCCTTTAGATCGATTTATCGTAAAAGATAGCCTTACTGAAAAGGAAGTATGGTGGGGAAAAGTAAACCTCCCATTTGAGCCTAAAGCATTTGATGCTTTGTACAAGAAAGTGACCGACTATTTATCGAACAAAGAAATTTTCGTTAGAGACGCTTATGTATGTGCAGACCCTAATTACAGACTAAATGTTCGTGTGGTTACCGAAACCCCTTGGGCAAACTTATTTTGTTTCAATATGTTTTTGAGACCTGAACTGCAAGAACTTGAACATTTCACACCGGAATGGACCTTGATTTGCGTTCCTAGTTTCTTGGCAGACCCCGTAACTGACGGGACTCGTCAAAGCAATTTTGCCATTCTGGATTTCACCAAGAAAGTAGTTCTTATAGGTGGAACCGGATATACGGGTGAGATGAAAAAAGGGATTTTTTCAGCCCTAAACTTTATATTGCCAGTTTTCAAAAACACTTTACCGATGCACTGCAGCGCCAATGTTGGAGATAAAGACGACACGGCCATTTTCTTTGGTTTGTCAGGAACGGGAAAAACAACACTTTCTGCAGACCCGAAAAGAAAATTGATCGGGGATGACGAACACGGTTGGACAAATGAAAACACCGTTTTCAATTTCGAAGGAGGGTGTTACGCTAAAGTGATAAACCTTTCAGAAGAAAACGAACCTGATATTTTCAGAGCCATCAAAAAGGGAGCCATCCTAGAAAATGTTATTTTGAAAAAAGATTCAACTGAAGTCGATTTTGAAGACATTTCAATTACTCCAAATACTAGAGTAAGCTATCCAATATACCACATTGACAATATCCAACCTGGTTCTATCGGGAAAAACCCAAAAAATATATTCTTCCTAACGGCCGATTCTTTTGGAATTTTGCCTCCAATTTCAAGATTGACACCGGGACAAGCAGCCTACCATTTTATATCAGGTTATACGGCCAAAGTCGCTGGAACAGAAGCGGGTGTTACTGAGCCGCAACCTAATTTTTCGGCTTGTTTTGGAGCGCCATTTATGCCGTTACACCCAACCAGATATGCGGAAATGTTGAGCAAGAAAATAAAAGATGCCAACGTAAAGGTATGGCTTATCAATACGGGATGGACTGGTGGTCCCTATGGAACCGGTAGCAGAATGAAACTGAAATATACCCGTGCTATGATTACCGCCGCCCTAAACGGAGAATTGGATGCTGTAGAGTATAAAAATCACGTTGTTTTTGGTATTGCAATACCGCAAACATGTCCTGAAGTTCCTTCAGAGATTCTAAACCCTAGAAACACCTGGAAGGACCAAAATTTATACGATGTTAAAGCGGTTGAGCTGGCAGGAAAATTTAAAGCCAACTTCGCCAAATTTGAAGAATTTGCAAATGCCGAAATTATGGCAGGAGCGCCCCAAGCATAATTTAATTGTTAATTCAAATTAAAAGAGCTGTTCCTTTGGAGCGGCTCTTTTTGCATTAAATAAACCCCTAAACAAAAACGTATCAGCACAATACAACATTATTGGGTTTTTGGCGTTACATTTGCACTCATCAATCAATCAAAAAAATCATCATGTTAAAACAATTTTTTATCCTTTGTTCCGGCGCTGACAAGAAGCTACTGGAAGGTTGTTCCGAAGGGGAGCAAACCAAACATGTAGGCATTGGCGCCACTGTTTTCTTTACGGCAGTGATGGCGTTTATCGCCAGTGCTTATGCCCTATTCACCGTTTTTGACAGCATTTATCCCGCCTTGCTTTTTGGATTGGTATGGAGCCTGCTCATCTTTAATCTGGACCGTTTTATTGTTTCCACTATTCGAAAAAGAGACAAATTCGGAAGTGAGTTTTTACAGGCTACACCCCGAATCATTTTGGCAATTATCATTGCCATAGTTATTTCGAAACCACTGGAAATTAAAATTTTCGAAAAAGAAATCAATACCGTTTTACTGAAAGAGAAAAACGCAATGGCTTTGGAAAACAAAAAAGAAGTCGCCAATTATTTCAAATCGGACCTAGACAAAAACAAGGCCGAAACAGCGAAATTAAAAGCTGACATTACCAAAAAAGAAAAAGAGGTCAATGCCTATTATGAGACCTATATTGCGGAAGCTGAAGGAACTGCCGGCACGAAAAAACTTGGCAAAGGCCCAGTGTTCAAGGAAAAAATCGCTAAGCACGATCTGGCGAAAAAAGAATTGGACACTTTGCAAAAAACCAACTTGGCAAAAATTGCCGCATTAGACAAAACAGCTAAAACGCTTCAAACTGATTTAGATAAAAAAGTAACCGAAACACAGCCTATAATTGATGGTTTTGATGGTCTGATGGCACGAATAAACGCTTTGGATAAGTTGCCGTGGTTGCCTTCCTTCTTTATCATGTTATTGTTTTTAGCCATCGAAACTTCTCCCATCATTGCCAAATTACTTTCCCCGAAAGGTGAATATGATTTCAAACTGGAAGACCTGGAAACTGCCCTAAAAGCTACAATAACGCAAGATAAGTACCAAAGGGAATTGCTAGTGAAGACGAGTGCCGCCATGCATGACAGAGTGTACGAAGACATTGCCCGGGACAATAATCTTTATGACTTGCAGCGCAAAAAAGCAACCGAATTATTAGAGTTACAGGCCCATAATTTTGTCGAAAAGCAAAAACGGACTTTATAGTCCAACTGATAGGAAGCAAAAAGTCATAAAGTCAAAAACGTTTAAGCTGTTTTTGACTTTATGACTTTCTACTTCAAGACATCAAGAATATTACATGTAACTCAAAATCTCTTTTTTGTATGCATCGTATTCTCCTTGCAGAATCAAACCGTTATCAAGCAGTTTTTTGTAATTCTGTAATTTTTCAAAAAGCGCGTCTTGGGACAGTTCACTCAGCAGTTTATCCTTTGGAGTTTCTTGAACCTCATCAATCGATTCAATTTCTGGATAAAATTTGGGTGGTGAAACTGGCATGATTTCAGCAAAATTGCTTACTTCTTCCGCTTCCATCTCCTCAATTTCCTCAGTTGGATCTATGATTTCAAATTGGATTTCCTCAGCCACTACGTTATTAAAAATGGCTCCTGTTTTCAATATATCTATCTGCTCTTTCGCGAATGTATACATCTTTCTCGCCTGCGTTTTTGGAATATAGTCAATAGAAACCTGCATGTCCGTCTTGGTCGAAAATGAAAATACGGACCCCAAAATGTTTTCCTTAACAAAAGCGCCTTCTACATCATCCCATGTATAGTCAGTAAAATCCATGGACAGACCCAGGTTTTTTGGTTGACAAATGATGATTCTTTTATTAGTCATCACAATACTATCCGGAAAAACGGTAAGTGCAGGTTTCTTCTGAACCCCGATATAACCTATTTCTTCATTTTTCATCAGCAAATCATTCAGCTTTGAAGTGATTTTTTCGATGGCTTTAGGATCTTGCTCCTCGTTTAAAAATTTCTTGATCTGTTCTTTCATTTTAAGCTGAATTTATTTCAGATTTGTCTGATATGCTGAGTCATTTCAGCATATAAAAAAATCCCATGCAAAAGTAATACCTAATTTTATGATTCCGCAATATCATTCTGCATTTTCTTAGTTAAACTTTTGTGAACCAACTCATAGGAATGGTCGATGAGTTCCTTTACGAGCGTGTCAAGAACTTCTTTGTTTATGGCAACCGTGTTCCAATGGGTTTTACTCATGTGCCATCCCGGTTTTATATCATAATATTGCGCACGTAATTCCAGTGCGCGTTCCGGGTCGCATTTCAAATTGACCGAGGGCTCGCCTTTTTCCCATTGACTTAGTGAGGATAGAGCAAACATTTTTCCACCCACTTTGAATACCAAGGTATCCTCGTCGAAGGGAAAGTGTTCCGTCACTCCCTTTTTGGAAAGACAATACTCGTAATACATTTCCAGATTCATCTTTTAATTTTAAATTTCTTATTTGCCCTCTATTATGGAGTACAAAACCGGTTTGCTGGGACTGGCATCATTCTCAAAAGAGGCTATTTGCAGATTCAACAGATAACTGCCATCCTTTACATGATCAGCAACATAAATCATTTCTGTTATTGTGGCGTCCATTCGGGCATCGGGATTTAGGTTTTTAACATCAGTCACGTTCCAAAACGCTTTGTGGGCCAAAAGTTTCCCCTCATCCTTTTCCTTATCCACACTTGGCAAGTCGATCAATAAATGTTGAATTCCGCTTTCGCGAATGAAAAGCGCGGCAGCTTCAGACAGAAATGGTGGATTAGTATGTGAGTATTTTTTAGAAAGTTTGCTCGAATCATTTGGTAAGGTCCGAATAATAATGGCCTCGGGTCTTTCGCCATTTAAAGCCTTTTCAATCTGACTTTTGGTGATTACCAAATCTTCGTTTTCAATTTCTGGAGTTACCGAAACCAATTCGGCAATAAAGAAAAACTGTTTCAAGGCTTGGTTCACGCTATAAAAATCATGCGTAATATGGCCCAAGCATTCGGTATGGGTTCCGTGACCGTGAGGGTTGAATTGAATGTTGTTGAAATTAGTGGAAGACATTCCTGATGAAACTTTCCCTACCCATTCATCAAACTTAACGGGCTCAATTACTGGTTTATTAATATACCAAGCTATTGGGTTGGAATCTGTATTGGATAATGGAATCGAAATGTCAATGGGTTTTGATAAATCGACTTGAAATTTATTGTTGATAATTGCTAGCATAATAGAACGCGGATTTTACAGATATTCTAACTCGGATTTTACAACTTTTTTCTGTGTTGCTTGCATCCGTTTTATCTGTGTTGCACTTTATTCCAAATTTAAGTAAAATAAATCCGATGCAATTCCATCCGTCAAAAACTTTCCTTTTTTTGTGGGTTTCAAAACGCCATTTTCGATAAAAAGCAATTCGTCGTTCAGGAATTTCTGGGCTTGCTTCATTAAATAATCCAAATAGGACTGTCCAAACTCACTTTTGATTCTTTCCAAAGAAACTCCCCAAATGGTGCGCAATCCTGTCATGACATATTCATTATAACGATCGGAAAGGGATAGGATTTCAATCTCATTTGGTAGTTTACCCGCATCAATGGATTTAATATACAATGGATTGTTAGCAATATTCCAACTGCGAGAAACACCATCATAACTGTGTGCCGAAGGTCCGATTCCTATATATTTTTTCCCCAGCCAATAGGCCGAATTGTTCTTGGAAAAATAGTTCTGCTTGCCAAAATTAGACAGTTCGTAATGAATAAAGCCATTCGCTTCGAGCGTTTCCACCAGAATCATAAAATGTTCTTGAGCCACTTCGTCATTTGGCTCAGCTATTTTTCCGGTATCAATTAGTTTCTTCAAAGCCGTTTTGGGCTCCACCGTCAAGGCATAACTGGAAATATGTGGAATCCCGAAAGACAAAGCCTTTTCGATATTTTTCTTCCATTTTTCATTGCTCATTCCTGGAACTCCGTAAATCAAATCAATCGAAATGTTGTCAAAATAACGGCTCGCCTCTTCCAAACATTTTTGGGCTTCCGCCGAATTGTGCGCCCTATTCATCATCCGCAAATCATCTTCAAAAAAAGACTGAATTCCGATGCTCAACCTGTTGATTCTGCCTTTCGACAGTTCAAGAATTCTTTCGCTCGACAAGTCATCTGGATTGGCCTCCAGCGTTATTTCGGGATTGTCTATAACCGTATAATTCTCATAAACTGCCGCTATCAGGAAATCAATTTCTTCAGAAGTCAATACGCTCGGCGTTCCTCCCCCAAAATAAATCGTCTCCACGATTTCGTTCTCGGATTCATTTTTGCGCACTTGAATTTCTTTGGCCAAAGCCAAAACCATCTCGTCTTTCTTTTTCATCGAAGTCGAAAAATGAAAGTCGCAGTAATGGCAAGCTTGCTTGCAGAATGGTATGTGTATGTAGATTCCTGACATATATAAGTGGTCAGTAATTAGTCGTCAGAGGTCAGTTCTGAAAACTGAATACTGAACAGTGATCACTATTTTTTAACTCGTTCTTCGTTTTGTTTCACAAAAGCATCCCAACCAGTATAGCTTTTCGTGCCTACCACTTTTCCGGAATTGAAAAAGTGACAAACGGCTGCTGCCAATCCATCTGTACTATCCAGATTTTTGGGTAATTCTTTCAATCCCAACAATTGCTGCAGCATTTTGGCAACCTGCTCTTTGCTGGCGTTTCCGTTTCCGGTAATGGCCATTTTTATTTTTTTGGGTTCATATTCGGTGATGGGAATGTCTCTCGAAAGTCCCGCTGCCATTGCCACGCCCTGCGCTCGACCCAACTTCAGCATCGATTGCACGTTTTTGCCAAAGAAAGGCGCTTCAATAGCGATTTCGTCCGGGTTATGGGTGTCGATCAACTCGATGGTGCGTTCAAAAATGATTTTTAGTTTCTGGTAATGGTTGTCATATTTGGACAATTGCAATTCGTTGAGCTGCAAAAACTCCATTTTTTTGTTTACGATTCTTATCAAACCAAAACCCATTATCGTTGTCCCTGGGTCAATCCCTAATATGATGCGTTCGTTTGCCAAAAGTTTTAGTTTTTTATTACACAAAGATACTCAAAGCTAACAGAGAGTTCCACAAAGATTAATTTGACAGTCGACCAAACAAAAAAACTTTGCGCTGCTTAATAATTTCTCCGTGAATCTTTGTGAAATTGCATTTTCAAGATACTTTTTCTTTTCTTTGCGGTATGATTTCAATTCCACACAAAACTAAACAATTCCTCGTTCTTATAATCAAAGTTTTGATTGTGGCTGGCGCATTTTATTTCATTTACGATCAACTGGCCAATAATGACAAACTGGACTGGGTGCAGTTTATCGCTAAATTCAAAAAGAACCAGTCGGTCTTGGGAATAAGTTTTATCTTACTTTTGAGCGTGTTAAACCGGTATTTCGAGATTTTGAAATGGCAAAACCTTGCTTCCTATCTCAAACCTATTTCCGTGTCTGAAGCCACAAAACAGGTTTTGGCCGCACTGACCGCAGGGATTTTTACCCCAAACGGGGTCGGCGAATATGCCGGAAAAGCATTGTACTATGAAAAATCGGAAACCAAGAAAGTAGTTTTCCTGAACCTGATTTGCAATGGAATCCAAATGGTGCTGACGGTAATCATTGGGATATTTGGTTTGTTGTATTTTAATGCAAAATACAATGTCATCACCACCAAAACGGTCGCGATCCTTTTCGGCATATTAATTTTCACTTCCGTACTATTGTTTTCGGTAAAAAAACTAACAATCAAAGGCTATTCCATCGAGAAACTCATTCACAAGATCAATGAAATTCCCAAGAAAATCCATCAGCGAAATATCCTTTTAGGAGTTTGTCGCTACATTGTTTTTTCGCACCAATATTATTTTCTGTTTCTCGCTTTCGATGTCGATTTGCCTTACTTGACACTGATGTCCGCCGTGACCAGCGTTTATTTCTTGGCATCCTCCTTGCCCACTTTTCAGTTTTTGGACTTTGCCGTAAAAGGGAGTGTTGCCATATTTTTCTTTGGCATTCTGGGCGTAAACGAATGGATTGTTATTTTTGTGTCGACACTGATGTGGTTTTTAAACGTTGTTCTGCCTGTTTTCATCGGCAGCTATTATGTACTTAGTTTTGAAAGACCACTAACCCCGAAGGGAGAACAAGACAACCTAATTAATTCATTCATGTAAACTATGGTCATAATTACTTTTTTGAGCGTTTATCTATTGGTTATTAGCTTACTTATTTATGGTTTTACAAAAATAAAAAACTATGATTCTATTGGCTTAAAGCCAAAGACAGCATTCACCATTATCGTCCCTTTTCGAAACGAAACCGAAAATCTGCCAATTTTATTGGATAGCTTCTCGAAATTGAATTATCCCATGGATTGGATTAATGTGATTCTGGTTGACGATCAATCGAAAGAAAAGTTTCAAATTCCAAGTTTTAAGTTTAAACTTAGCATTATTGACAATATCAGACTTACAAATTCACCTAAGAAAGACGCTATCGTAACCGCAATGAATGTTGTAAACACGGATTGGGTTATCACCACAGATGCTGATTGCATAGTAAAAGCCAATTGGTTATTGACCCTAGATAATTACATCCAGAATCAGAAAGTTTCGATGATTGCCGGCGCGGTAACTTATGATTGCGGCAATTCGTTCCTGCACCAATTCCAACAACTAGATTTGGCGAGCCTACAAGGGGCGACCATCGGAAGTTTTGGATTGGGGAAAGGGTTTATGTGCAATGGCGCCAACTTGGCCTACAGCAAAACCCTTTTTCAGGAGTTGAACGGCTTTGACGGCAATGATAAAATTGCCAGCGGAGACGATGTGTTTTTACTGCAGAAAGCAATAGCGCAATTCCCTGGCAAAGTCCACTATTTAAAATCAAAAAACAACATCGTTTCGACCAAACCTCTGGATGACTGGAAATCGTTGTTTCACCAACGCGTGCGTTGGGCTTCCAAAACGACTTCCTATCAAAGTGGTTTCGGAAAACTGTTGGGTCTTGTTGTCTTAACGGGAAACTTGTGCTGGATATTGACAGTCGGGTTCTGGATATTCGGGCTTACGCCAATCGAATATGTAATTGTTGTATCGCTGCTCAAATTTTCAGTCGACGCCGTTTTGATATTTAAAACGAATGCTTTTCTTGGGCAAAAAACTAGTCATTACATTTTGGGTAGCCTACTCTATCCTTTTTTTAGCGTATCCGTGGGTTTTTATTCCCTGTTTGGAAAATACGAATGGAAAGGGAGACGGTTTTGATGCAAGATTATGAACCTAGCCCTGATAGAAATGAAAATCCTTTTGTGCCGTTGTTCGGCATAAAAGATTGCAATGTATAGCAGGAAATTGCTCCAAAAATCACTCTACTTTAAGGATTACCGGAAGTATAAATTGTGTTTTTACGGGAATCCCCCTTTTGATTGCCGGATTCACCTTTGGGAAATCGATCAGTCTGGCCGTGAGAATACTGTCGATTTTAATGGTATCATAAGCTACCGAATCCTTTGGAAACTGTGGTTCGAATTTCATCTTCGCATTGGGAAAAATGGTGACTTTCACCTCTATCGTATCTAATTCCGGATAAAGCACCGAAAGTGTGTCAATGCTCAATTTATCCTGTATCAGTTCAGTCAGGTATTGAAAAAAACAGTGTTGCCGTTCTGTTTTGTCCTCTACTTTATCGCAATCCACAAATGATGGATATTCGTCAACTTCTTTCCAATTGATCGCTTTCAACTCCTTTTGCAATAATTCCTTTTGTGAAGGCACTTGCTTTTCGAAGTATTGGCATGAATTAAAAAGTAAGAATACTAAAAAAAAGTAATATTGCTTCAATGTCTGGTTTTTGAATTGGTCGTACAGTTTATAAAAATACAATTAATATTTTTGACATTCTTTCTAAAATTACTAATATTAGTAGCTTTCAAAAAAACGCCCGGTTTTTCATTATTTCCATCAAGGAATAATAGGTACTTTTATATTTTGCAAAATTACTTAAAATTATTTTATGGATGTCTTACTTTTAATCATTGGTTTCGTTTGCATGCTGATAGGCATCCTGGGCAGCTTTTTACCCGTCTTGCCTGGCCCAAGCATAAGCTGGGTAGGAATAGCTTTGCTATACTTGACAAAGGCAATTCCTGCAAATTATTGGGTCTTGAGTATTACGTTTGTAATTGTACTTATAATTACTGTCCTTGATTATACTATCCCTGCGCAAGGAACCAAGCGCTTCGGAGGAAGCAAATACGGAATCTGGGGAACCAACATTGGTCTGATTGTTGGCATTCTTGCTCCAATCCCCTTTGGTTTTTTAATAGGACCCTTTTTGGGTGCATTAATTGGCGAGCTACTTTTTGATTCTAAAAACCACGGCCGCGCTTTAAAAGCAGCTTCCGGATCCTTTATAGGATTTTTAGCCTCTACTTTTATACAGTTCTTGATTTGCGTTCTTTATCTGATATTATTTGTGCATTTAGTATGGCAATACAAAACCCAGTTATTTTAATTTCCAAATTACCCAAAATCAACGAAGCCATTCGCCATAAAGTGCTCCCGTCCCAAAAGACGGCATCATTGGTCTAACTACCACACCTGTCATGTCCTGCAAGGTGACCAGAACAACACAACTATTTCAGATTGTTTTGTAGGGCAAAAAAAGGTTGTGGAAATATATTATTTTGCTTAAATAATTTAGGCATTATAATTTTATATAACTAAAATTGCTCATTTATAAGTGTATTAATTTTAACAAAAAGCTTTTTTTGATCCACTCCTTTTACATATCGATGAACTGTTCCTATCGATTGAATTGATACCGATTATATTTTCAATATAGTCCGATGAAAATTGAACTATTTTCATACTATATCGGCATTTTAACACGTTATTTTAGACTAATTCGAAAATACAGATTGTATGATTTCTTTTTTAAGGTGCTTTTTTTATTTTAAATTTGAACCATTAAAAACTGACTGAAAAGACACTTTCTTTTAATTATGTTTTAGTTAAGGAATGATGATTTTTTTGCTAATATCTCCTTTTGAAGTTTTTAGTTTAGTAATATATACCCCTGAACTTAAATTTCCAATTGGAATTTGAATGTTGTTTTGTTCCTGATTTTCTATCTTCCAAGAAGTGACAGATTGACCGTTAACATTGTACAATGTTACTTTTTGAACAGCTACATCTACTAGTCCGTTATTGATTATAAGTAGGTTTGTGTTTTGCAAATGATGAATTTTAATCGAATTATCAACGATGGTTTCCTCTTCAACACCTAGTGTTGCTTTTACAAATCGTAGAGAAAAACGGGATTTATTTAGACCTACAGGCAACTGAACTGCAAAAGCTTGATTTCGAATATCATGATATGCTTCCGTTTCATTATCAAAAATATAAATAGCTTGGTCCGGCTCGAAGTTTTCTAAACCATCAATAACGAAACTTACTTTACCTTCAACTTCTGTTTTTACGCCAATAGGATAGGAAGCCGTTGAGTCAAAAAAGCCTTCGCCTTCAATTACTAATTGGTTTTCACCTTTCAATAAAAACATATCATTGGGGAAATCGTCAAAATTAAGCCCATCATAACCATAATCCATTCCAGATGTCGCTTTTTCGTCCATGAATCCTATCAATACCTGACGGTGATAATTATTACTGGAATTATAACCCAGACGAATTCTTTTGTACGTATCCTTTTCTATAATGTCATTATTATTGTCATTCCAAAATTCATCTTTTTTAGTATTAGTAATAGATTTATACATAACATTCGAAACCCCAACCTCATCTTCTTTATGAAAACCTCTTTGGCTATTTTTATAAATAATAGGGCCTCCTGAACCGATATTCCCATATACAAAAAAGCTTTGTCCCACCGGTATAAATTGATTTGGAATACCTCTGGAGGTAGATCCTAAACCACTTATGAAATCTATCCCAGATGAGGTTGCAGGAACTCCGCCTGTTAAATTTCTTGTGGCATAACCACCTTGGCAATCCCGTAGAATATGCGTGTCGTTAGTTGCGTAATGTTCCCAGAAGTACAAAGTACCATCCATAGAAGTTAAATTGTCATTTATGAACGCATTGGCATCCATTGCAGAAGGGTATGGATTTCCGGTTAGAAGCAATTGGTCGGCGCTAACACTGTTTGAATCAATTGTTCCATTATTTGGTTTCCCTACAAAGGTATAGTTTTGAGTTCCAGATAGTGCACCACTCCCTTTTAGTGTGAACCCTTGCCCAACGCGCAATAAGTCTGTTTCGCTTATTTGAGACCAGTTAGCATACGCGTTTGCAGAATTATCAAATTTATAGATCCAGTATCGCGCTAAACTAATAGGGGAGCTAAGTGCCCCATCATAACCACCAATCCAATTTATGTTTTGTGGTGTTGTAGTAGTTCCATCTTTCATCATACCGGCAACAGTGTAATCCATGTTGTTCGCAATCATATTTATAGGACTCACCGGAGAACTCCAGTAATTGTAATTGTATTTACTGGCCTGTCCTTGCTGATCTCTTCCGATGAAACCGGCACTGGTCACATCCAGGGTGCTTTCAGTGGTTTGTACCAATTGTGATTTTCCAACCAAGTCTATTTTTCCGTCTAGTTTTAGATACCAATCATTTTGTATTTTGGTATCATTATTCATTGCGATATTTATTCCTGGATTTACGATCATCCCTAAATCGATATTATTTGAAGTTTCGGTAATGTCATGCAGTACTTTTACAATAGACCAATCCTGATCCATAATATCTAATCCTCGTATTTCTTTAGTCGGGCTATTTACCGCTGTGGCAAAATTTCCGGTACGTTCCGTTAGGAAAGGCATCGGCGCTTGTTGCACATAAATGTTTTTATGGTTGTAGATTTTCGTTCCGGTAATATCCACGGCAGAGGTGGTCAGGTCGTCAATAATATCGTCTTTGTAAGTATCCATTCGGTAATAGCGCAACAAATTGGCAAACGGCAAAGAGGCAGGCGAGGTGGCAATATTTTTGGGAGCAATTTCACCTTGTATTTCAGAACCATTATTTTTAATTTCCTGATAGACCATTTTTTGTAATTGGGAAGCGTTCAAAGCAAGGTTGAAAACACGTACTTCGTCAATTTTCCCTTTGAAATATTTGCTGTTTGTGCTGGGGTTTTTTCCAAGCGTAAGCAATGATGCATCGGCAGCAATGGCTCCGCTTACGGCATTGGTTGCTACCAAGGCACCGTTCAAATACAGCTTCAAATTGGTCGCGTCATAAGTTGCACCTATGTTGTACCATTGCGAGATATTCAATGCAACAGGATAAGTCAATATCGATCCATTTACAGCAGCCTCAAGAAGCTTACCACTGGTAATTCTTATTTGAAAATTATCTTGCCCCACGACAACTCCATCTGCTGAGAAGGCAGGATTCAAATCAATCCAGGCCATCAGCGAGGCATTGGCCAAGCCTCCCAGAATAGCCGTGCTTTGACCATAATCGTTTCGGCCGTCAAAATCAAGAAACAGTTTGGTATTCAAATCTCTTGGGGATCCAAACTGTGCTGTATTGGTGTCGAAAGAATCTAAAACACCATCTTTATCAATATCTGTTGCACCATCCAGAATACCATCATTATTGGCGTCTATAGTTTTATAGTCATAGATAAGTTTATTATTTGCAATATCGAAAGTTGAACCATTCGATATTAGGTCCAAATAATCAGGGATTCCATCTCCATCAGTATCTTTTAGATAAGTTGTTGCTATTCCTTGTCCTAAATTTCCATATTGATTGGCAGCCGTTCCATAATCAAAAATATCCAATATTCCGTCGCCGAAACCTTCTAAAATAGTGTCTCCATTGGTATCTTTACTCCTGAAAGTTTCAGTTTCAAGTCCGTCACCTGTCCCGTCACCGTTGCTGTCTCCATCGCCATTAAGGTAACCGGCAACGGCGTTTGTATTTCCTGCGCCGGACTCATCTATATCAAAAACACTGTCATTATCACTGTCCAAATCCAAATAATTCGGGACACCGTCACCATCAGAATCCAGGGCCACGTTGGCTTCGGCCGCATCATACATTCCATTGGCATTAGCATCAACCCAGGCGACAGCTATTTTTCCTTTACCAGCGCTCAAATTTCCTAAACCAGCCTCAACTACATCGGGAATACCATCATTATCAGAATCTAAATCAAAAACATCTGCAATGCCATCTCTGTCTTCGTCGCATAAGTTTTGTGTAATCGCGATGTCGTCGATCGCCAAATCATTACCATTACCACCTGGGTTATTGTTGATGAAGACTACCTTGAATGTACTTACATTAAAAGTTAAATTGGCGGTAAATTGATACCAATCTCCGACGGCATTTCCAGCTGTAGTTGGCGCAATATCACCAGTAATTATTGTCTGTAATACCGCGTCGTTAACATCCCTGAATTCTACTTTGATATTTGGTCGTATTCTGGTGCCAATACTAGGGGCGTCTGTCCGGTCCAAGTTGATCACCCAAAAACTATAAGTAACTGGGGTATTTGGTAAAGCTCCGGTTATTAGGGCAGTATAGAAGATTCCCGGTGTTTCGGCAGCGTTGAATATACCCATTCTTCCGTTTGTATCGCCAGCAGTATGATCTAGTCCGTTATACCAATAAGCGGGAGCCCAAGAAGGGGCTGTTGCTTGTACGTCAGAACCCACCGTATATAAGCCGTCAAATAATTCACCAGGACCGCCTTCGTAGGTATAAGTAGTGGTTGCCGAACCGTAGGTAGTATTGATTGTGGTTCTTGTTGTTCCTTCGCCAAAAGTTTCATTTAGAAATTTATAATTTACCTTACTGCCGTTCAAAAGATTACAATAGTTCTCTTCGGAAGTATCCAAAATACCATCATTGTCATCGTCAATATCGACATTGTCAAAAATTCCATCTCCGTCGCTATCAAAAAAGGCGGTAGTTCCTGTTCCTTGAAGGCTAAAATTGTAAGGATTTTTGTTAAGGCCGCTATCGTTATTTACAATCGAAATTGCTGCTGTTTTGATTCCGGTTGCGGTTGGATTGAATGTCACTACAAAAGTAGTGCTTGACCCGGCCGCAACAGACGAACTTGGTGCTGTGGTCACGGTAAAATTGGCGGCATCGGTTCCGGAAAAAGAAATAGCTCCTATGGTTAATACTTGTCCACCGGTATTTTGTATCGTAAAAACCTTTGTGATTGGGGCTGACACTATTTGAGTGGAACCAAAATCAGTTCCATCAGTTAGTGAGGGAGTTGCATCTGCGTCTGCAATTGAAATGGCGTTTCCTTGAATATTAATTGCTTGAGCTGAAATTGGATTTGTAGTGATGACGACTTTACCTTCTGCACCAATACCTCCAAGTCTATCAGAAGGACCGCCTGTAAATCCGCCACAGCCGCCGCCACCATATAAACTCCCAGGGGTGGAGGTAACTGCATTTGTGCCAGCACTTCCTAATGCGCCACCACCGGAATTCCCTCCAGCACCGGATAATGTATTTGTTGCATTCGATCCGGGGTCACCATAAACACTAGAGGTGGTCCCTCCAATGTTTCCGGTCGTAGCACTTGCTCCTCCAATACTATAAGAATTATTGGTAGAGGCCCAAATACCTCCGTTGCCACCCACTGCATTAATTAGCAAAGCACTCGGAGTTGCGGTTAGTGCAAAGGAAGATGGATTGCCATTTTGTCCAGTTCCCATAGTCGCTTCTGTTTCAGTCCCAACTGTAACG
>NZ_DATBVQ010000095.1:0-8622 GCF_036515215.1 Flavobacterium sp. | reverse complement strand
GTTCCGACAAACCTATTGCTGTAAATTGTGGGTCTTATACGGGAACAAATGGAGATATCTCTCAAAATGTCGACCTAGGTTTTGACCAGATCGTATCTGCCGAAAGGACCGGTACAGAATATATTCTTATAAAAAGTACAGGGCAAGACTTTGTAGAAAGGGCTCTAATTGTGGCAAACGAAAATAGTACCGAAGTGTTTTTAAACGGAAGTTCAACCGCCATTGCTGTTTTAAACGCAGGGGAATATATTGCTTTGAATGGATCAAACTTTACTGCCGCAGGAAACCTGTATATTAAAACTTCAAAAAACACATTCATTTATCAGAGTGTCGGGGATAACTCTAGGATAGACCAAGCCAATCAGGAATTATTTTTTGTCCCTCCCTTAAGTTGTGAAACGCCAAAACTAATTGACAATATTCCTGATTTAAACCAGATAGGCTCACGGACCTTTACCGGTCGTGTAACAATTGTAACGGAAAGAAATGCAAGCTTGACATTTGCCATCAACGGAGCAACATACTCGTTAGCCTCTTTACCGGCAGTTATTGATGGGCCAAAACCGGTCACAGGAAATCCGAGTTATGAAACCTATACCATAACCGGACTTTCCGGGAATGTGTCCGTATATTCTTCAGGACAACTGTACCTTGCTTCCTACGGCTCTGATGGGGCGGCTACCTATGGTGGCTTTTATTCCGGCTTTACATTCAAGCCTCAAATCAGTTTTGATAAAATCAGCACCATACAATCCAGCTGCATCCCAAACGCGAAATTATCGGTAAGCGAAATTTCTGGATTTGATACTTTTCAATGGTATTTTAATGAAGTTGCAATCTCTGGGGCAACTACCAATAGCTACTTCCCTTTAATTCCTGGCTATTATTATGTAAAAGCAACCATTGCTTCTTGTGGCACAACTTTACAGTCCGACAAAATCCCTGTCAGCGACTGTCCCTTAGATAATGACAATGACCTAGCAAACAACAATATCGATATTGATTTGGATAATGACGGCATTACTAACTGTACGGAATCATACGGAAATCTAGGGGTCAATTTATCAAACCCGAATGCGGGTACAGTTTCAACCGGAAATTATTCAAATTCATTTACTGGAACAATTACAACTCTAAATCCTGTCATAAGCTCCCCATTTCCTTTTATTGGGAAAAGCAATGGTGATTTTATTACCGAAGTACCAAAAGGCAAAAACAACTTCTTGACATATGGCATGAATTTCGCAAAGCCAATCTCTGTTGCTTTGGAATACATATCGGGTGTTAGTTCCCCTAATTTAACAAATTCAGATGCTGAGTTTATTGTAGCATGTCCTTTCAACAATACTATAACCGTACTAAATCCAGACAATCAACTATTGATTGACACCAATTACGACGGAATCTACGAAAGCGGCATTACGCAATACTCTTCTTTTGAAATACGATTTAGATTAAACAGTACAATTCCTTTGGCAGCTGGTGCGGGAACATTTAGTTTTCGCTCCTACCTCACCACCGCTCTTTCTTTGACGCAAAAAAACTTGTCTGACTTAGTGGCCAGTAAAGCCTTTTTTTCAATAATTGCGACATGCCTGCCTAAGGATACCGATAAAGATGGCATTTCTGACCAACTAGACATTGACAGTGATAACGATGGTATTCCTGATTCGATAGAAGCTCAAGAGGCTACTGTTATCGCTTATACAGCTATAGATGCAAACAAAGATGGCTTGAGTGATGCATATGGCAATGGTTTTGTTCCGGTGGATACCGATTTGGACGTTGCGATTGACGGCGTACCAGATTATTTAGATCTGGATAGTGACAATGATGGAATATATGATTTAGTCGAATCAGGGAGCGGTGCAATTGATGCTAACCAAGACGGAGTAATAGATGGAGGGAATAGCGCATTTGGCACAAACGGTCTTTCATTCTCGGTGCAAACCTCAAACAACCCTGGCATCCTGAATTATATTGTGCGCGACACAGATGCTGATGGGAGTCTAAACTATAGAGAAATTGACAGTGACAATGACCTTTGTAATGATGTTATCGAGGCTGGATTCCTGGATCCAAATAACGATGGATTACTGGGCAACAATCCGATTGCGGTGAATGTAAATGGAGTTGTAACTAGCGGAAACGTCTATAGTAGCCCGAATATAAATTATATCACCGCAGCACCCATTGTAATAATGATTCAGCCCAATTTTACACCTACCTGCGAACTCGAAAATGCAAAAATAGAGGTTGCGGATAATGGCGGAAACAGCTATCAATGGCAAGTTTCAGTAAATGGTTCGACTTGGGCTAATGTCAGCAATGACGCTCTATATTCAGGCGCGCAATCAAACACATTATCAGTAATACGAGTGACTAGTGCTATGAATGGATATCAATACCAAGTCGTTTTAAGTAAACTTGGAAATTCCTGCGGCTTAATATCGAATTCCGCAAAACTTATTGTATTACCACTCCCTAATACCGCCGCATCAGTTTTATTAGTTCAATGCGATGACGATAGGGATGGTTTTTCTGATTTTAAGTTAACGGAGAAAAACAGTTTTGTTTCAGCCAATTATGCCGCTGAAACATTTACTTATTATACAAGTCAACTTGGAGCAAACACAAAAAATGCGGCAACTCTAATTACTAACCCGAAGGTCTATAACAGTACGAATGGAGCGGTGTGGACTAGAGTAGAAAACTCAAACGGATGTTTTAAAGTTGAACAATTGAATTTAGTGGTGTCTTCAACACAAATTCCAGTTACTTACAAACGCACATTTTCAATATGTGACGATTATCTCGATGCCTTAAACGGCGACACGGATGGCATTTCGGCATTTGATTTTAGTAGTGTAACTTCTGAAATCAAAACGCTATATCTTGGGTCATCAACTGCTTACTCCATAAGTTATTATAAAAATGAAATGGATGCATTGGCTGAAACTAATGAAATAACAAACACTTCAAATTACAGGAATATTGGTTACCCAAATACGCAACAAATTTGGGTTCGTGTAGAAAGCACTTTAGATAACGCATGTTACGGACTGGGTCCACATATAACACTAAAAGTAAACCCAAAACCAAACATAGACACAAATGAGGATCATAGTGATGATGCATTGGTGTGTTCAAATAACCCCACTTTTTTTGTTAAATTAAATGCTGGAATCATTGATGGTTCACCAATTCATAATTACACATATGTTTGGTCCAAAGACAATGAAGTCCTAACCGGTAATTCTGGCTATACACTAGATGTAAATAAGATGGGGAATTATTCTGTTACAGTGACCTCCCTTTTCGGTTGTAGCAGGACACGAAACATAGCAGTTGCAGCATCCGATACTGCACAGATTGACGCTATTGATATAATTGATCTATCAGAAACAAATTCAATAACCATTATTATTTCAGGATCGGGCAACTATGATTTCAGTTTGGACGAGGCGACAGGCCCATTTCAGTCCTCGAATTTCTTTGATAATGTTTCGGCTGGAATTCACGAGGTATTTATACGAGACACAAACGGATGTGGTACAACCCAGAAAACGATAGCCGTTATAGGCGTTCCCAAATTTTTTACTCCAAATGGGGATGGTTACAACGACTATTGGAATTTGAAAGGGGCAAATGCCAATCTCAATTCAAAATCAATAATTTACATTTATAATCGTTTTGGCAAACTACTGAAGCAACTAAACCCCTCCGATCTTGGCTGGGACGGAACATTCAACGGAATGCCATTAGCTGCCGATGACTATTGGTTTACTATTACATTAGAGGATGGAAGGGAGATAAAGGGTCATTTTAGTATAAAAAGATGATATTATAAAACATTTTAACACCAAAATTTAATTGTTTTGTTATAATTCTGTTATAATTCTGAAATTACCTATATTTGATCTATTCGACAATTATGAAAACATTCGCTTTTTTTGCTTTAGCTCTCTATTTAATTACAACTCCTTTATTCGCTCAAAAAGAAGCTGCAAATTGGTACTTTGGCGATAGAGCCGGTCTAGATTTCAATTCTGGGAGTCCCGTTGCATTGACCGAAGGTAAGCTTGCCACAAACGAAGGCTGCGCCACCATATCGGACAAAGACGGGAAATTACTTTTTTATACCGATGGTTCTTTTGTTTACAACAAAAACCATGAAATAATGGCCAATGGTTGGGGCTTATTGGGAAATAGATCCAGTACACAATCAGCTATCATAGTCCCCAAACCCCGAAACCCATCTGTTTACTATATTTTTACGGTCGATGAACCATTTGACTTAAATACTGACGACACTACATCAAATGATAGGGATGCCCCAAATAATGGCTTGAATTATTCGGAGGTTGACATGAGACTAAACAATGGTCTTGGAGATATCGTTTCAAAAAACGTACATCTTGTCACTTACGATCCTAATAATAATCTAGAAGCAAAATACAAATGTTCTGAAAAAATCACTGCGGTCCAGCATGGAGATGGAATTTCTTTTTGGGTTATCACCCATTTTATAGATACTTTCTATTCCTTTAAAATAACTACTCAAGGGGTCGTTAACAACCCTGTTAAGACAATAACTCCTCTTAATATTCCTATTGGCGGATATCTGCCAAATGCAATTGGTTACTTAAAAGCGTCTCCAAACGGTAAAAAAATAACTATAGCCAATAATGCATCAAGACGAACAAATGAAAAGGGACCGAAAGGTCAAACTATACGAAATACTGGTAGTGTGATACTTTACGATTTCGATGCCCTCACGGGAATTGTCAGCAGTGGAATTACGCTGTTAAGCAATTCAAATCCTTATGGTGTGGAATTTTCATCAAAAACAAAAAAATTATATGTAACAGAAAATCATTTTGATTCAACGGGACAAGTAATTCTAGAAAGTGCCTTAATCCAATTTGATTTAAAAAACCCAAACATTCCATCCACCAAGACCCTAATAGAAACTTCTCCTGATTTTGTAGCGGGGGCTTTACAATTGGCCATTGATGAAAAGATATACCGAGCAGGATTTCTCGCAACTGACTACACGCGCCATAGATTATCAGTGATAAACAATCCCGAATTAGATGGAGCAAGCTGTAATTATAAACATAATGCAATTGATCTAAAAACAGGTAGCGTGCAACAGGGATTACCTCCATTTATAACGTCACTATTTCTATACACATTTCAATATGAATTTAATTGTTTAGGAGATTCCACGCATTTTTATGTCAATACAATTGAAAAAATCGACTCCGTGATTTGGGATTTTGGTGACGGAAGCACTTCTACTGACTTAGACACTTACCATGTTTATAAGAATTCCGGTGACTATACAGTTACATTGACAAAAATAGTAAATGGAGAAACCAGAGACCCTATAGAAAAAGTAGTTACCATTTATGAAACACCAACCATTTCTAAAGTATCCCATAAGCTAATACAATGTGACACACAGGACGCAAACCCTACGGACGGGCTTTCTTTATTTAATTTGGAGTTGGCAAACGATGCAATTTGCATGGGAAACAAAGACTATGAAGTGTTTTATTATCATAGTTTGACAGAGGCCGAAAATGACTTGAATAATACGGAATCAATTGCACCCATTTATAGAAATCAGGTTCCTGATGAAATCATATATGCAAAAGTAACCCAACCTAACTCTACGTGTTATAGTATGGGCTCAATAATTCTGCATGCCAATGAAAACCTCTCAATACTGCCAGATGCCATGCATGCTTGTGATTTAGGGGAAGGATCGGGATTGTTTGATCTAGAGCAACAAAAGAATACAATAAAAACCGAACTAAATTTGCCCTCAGACGTACGTTTGTTCTTTTATTCTAACAAAGGAGATGCATCATTAGGCCAAAATACAGTTGAAAACCAATACACTTCAGTTTCAAAAAAGCTATTTCTCAGAGCGGAAAACGATGAAGGTTGCTACGGCACGGGCCAGTTTGATTTAATTGTTGAACCCAGTCCTAAAATCAACACTTTTGAAAAACAAATACTATGTGAAGAAGCCTTTTCTATTATTCTGGAATCTGGCATTGAATTTCCAGCGCTGAATACTGACTACACTTATGCCTGGTCAACAGGAGAGACCACGCCATCCATAGAAGCAACAAAAGAAGGAGATTACACCGTTGTCGTGACAAACAAATCAGGTTGTAGTGAAACGAAAACTTGCAACGTAACTGTATCTTATCTCGCAAAAATACAAAATATAATTGTGCACGATATAGTACCCGAAAACAATGTCATTATTGAGGTATCCGATCCCGATAATTATAACTACATGATTCAGTTTGAAAACGGCACTGCAACAGCTTTCCAAAATTCAACTATTTTTGTAAATGTGCCTGGTGGTTTTCACGAATTAATAATAGAAAATAAAAATGGATGTGGACTAGTAGAAAGAAGTTTTGCAGTACTACAAGCACCACCATTCTTTACGCCTAATGGGGATGGAACAAATGATTATTGGAATTTAAAAGGACTAGGCGGGAGTGTCTATAAAAACACAAAAATATTTATTTTTGATAGATATGGAAAATTACTTAAACAGTTGAGTCCCTCTGGAGTAGGTTGGGACGGAACTTTTAACGGTCAGCTATTAGCTGCCGATGATTACTGGTTTACCGTTGAACTTGAAGATGGCAGAAAAGCAAAAGGTCATTTTAGTTTAAAAATATAAATTAAATGAAACATAATGAAAGACAAAAAAATAAAACATAAAAAAAGCCATTCTTTCGAATGGCTTTTTTACTATATAAATAAAATTAGATTTTGAATCTTTTTCTATCATTCTCTGTCAAATAAATTTTTCTCAAACGAATAGATTTTGGAGTTACCTCAACATATTCATCTTTTTGGATGTACTCTAAAGCTTCCTCTAATGAGAAAATAATCGGAGGGATAATTCTTGCTTTTTCATCATTTCCAGATGAACGAACATTAGACTGTTTCTTAGCCTTAGTTACGTTTACAGACATATCATCGCTACGGGAGTTTTCTCCAATTACTTGACCTTCGTAAATTTCATCATTAGGATTAACGAAGAATTTACCACGATCTTGTAATTTATCTATAGAATAAGGAATTGCTTTACCATTTTCCATAGAGATCAAAGAACCGTTGTTTCTTCCAGGAATCGCTCCTTTAAATGGTTCGTATCCAATGTAACGGTGTGACATAATAGCCTCACCAGCAGTAGCGGTCAACAATTGATTACGCAATCCGATGATTCCACGAGATGGAATATTGAATTTTACAATCATACGTTCTCCTTTACCTTCCATGCTCAACATTTCTCCTTTACGAATAGAAACAAACTCTACAGCCCTACCAGAAAGATTTTCAGGTAAATCAATAGTTAATTCCTCTATTGGCTCACATTTTTTACCGTCAATTTCTTTGATGATAACCTGTGGTTGACCTATTTGTAACTCATACCCTTCTCTTCTCATTGTTTCAATAAGAACAGATAAGTGAAGTACACCACGACCAAAAACCATGAACTTATCAGCTGAATCAGTTTCACCCAATTTCATTGCTAAGTTTTTCTCTAATTCTTTTGTCAAACGGTCTCTAATATGACGAGAAGTTACAAATTTACCCTCTTTACCAAAGAAAGGAGAGTCATTAATTGTAAACAACATACTCATAGTAGGCTCGTCAATAGTAATTGTTTGTAACGCTTCAGGATTTTCAAAATCGGCGATAGTATCTCCAATTTCAAAACCTTCAACACCAACAATCGCGCAAATATCTCCGGCAATTACTTCTTGAACTTTTTTACGACCTAATCCTTCAAAAGTATGTAATTCTTTAATACGTGATTTTATTATTACACCATCTCTTTTACATAAAGAAATTGGCATTCCTTCTCTCAAAACACCTCTTTCAAGACGACCAATAGCGATACGACCTGTAAAGGCCGAAAAGTCTAATGAAGTAATCAACATTTGAGGAGTTCCTTCAGATACTTTAGGAGCTGGAACATTTGCAATAACCATATCCAATAATGCTTCAACATTATCAGTTACGTTTTCCCAATGGTCAGACATCCAGTTATTTTTAGCTGAACCGTAAACAGTTGGGAAATCCAATTGTTCTTCAGTAGCACCTAATTCAAACATTAAGTCAAAAACTTTTTCGTGAACTTCTTCAGGAGTACAGTTTTCCTTATCAACTTTGTTTATAACAACGCATGGTTTCAAACCAAGGTCAAGTGCTTTTTGTAATACAAAACGCGTCTGTGGCATTGGCCCTTCAAAAGCATCCACCAGTAGACAAACTCCGTCAGCCATGTTCAATACACGCTCTACCTCACCACCGAAATCGGCGTGACCAGGAGTATCGATAATATTGATTTTTGTTCCTTTGTATACTACAGAAACATTTTTAGAAGTAATGGTAATACCTCTTTCACGCTCTAAGTCGTTGTTATCAAGGATCAGATCACCTGTGTTTTCGTTGTCACGAAATAACTGACAGTGATACATAATTTTATCAACCAAAGTTGTTTTACCGTGATCGACGTGGGCAATAATTGCAATGTTTCTAATAGATTCCATCTGTGATTTTTAATGGGTGCAAAGG
>NZ_DATBVQ010000094.1:0-24872 GCF_036515215.1 Flavobacterium sp. | reverse complement strand
GGTGCAAGGGTTAATTATCGAAGGCGGAAAAGTCAAGGGAATTCGTACCTCGCTCGGAATCGAAATCAAGGCCAAGTCTGTCGTGTTGACTAACGGTACTTTCCTGAATGGTTTGATCCATATCGGGGAAAAACAATTCGGTGGTGGTAGAGCGGGAGAAAGTGCCGCTTACGGAATCACCGAAGATTTAGTTAATGCCGGTTTTGAATCGGGCAGGATGAAAACCGGAACGCCTCCCAGGGTGGATGGACGTTCTTTGGATTTCTCCAAAATGAACGAGGAGAAGGGTGATGCCAAACCGGATAAATTTTCTTATTCTGATTTGACAATACCTTTGATTCACCAGAGATCTTGTCATATGACTTATACGTCGTTGGATGTGCATGACATTTTGAGAGAAGGTTTCGACCGTTCCCCGATGTTCAATGGTCGTATCAAAAGCATGGGGCCAAGATATTGCCCGTCGATTGAAGACAAGATAAATCGGTTTGCGGATAAGGAAAGGCATCAGCTGTTCATAGAGCCGGAAGGTTGGAAGACCTGTGAGGTTTATGTGAATGGTTTTTCGACTTCTCTTCCTGCAGACATACAGTATAAAGCGATGAAATCCGTTGCCGGATTTGAAAACGTGAAGTTTCTTCGCGCGGGTTACGCCATCGAGTATGATTACTTTCCGCCAACGCAATTGAAACATACTTTAGAAACAAAGTTAGTTGAAGGATTATATTTTGCCGGTCAAATAAACGGAACAACAGGATACGAAGAGGCGGCTTCCCAGGGATTGATGGCAGGAATCAACGCGCATTTAAAAGTGCACGAAAAAGCGCCTTTGATTCTTAAAAGAGACGAAGCTTATATCGGAGTTTTAATTGATGACTTAATTACCAAAGGAACAGAAGAGCCATATAGAATGTTCACTTCTCGTGCAGAATACAGAACGCTATTGCGTCAGGATAATGCCGACTTTAGGTTGACGCCAATGGGTCATGAAATAGGCTTGGCTTCGGAGAAACGTTTACGCCGCATGGAGCATAAATTGAAGGAGTCTGAAAAAATGGTTTCCTTTTTTAGAGAAACGAGCGTGTCGGTTGCAGAGGCTAATCCAATATTAGAATCGAAAGAAACAGCACTGATTTCTCAAGGGGATAAATTGTTCAAGGTCTTCTCTCGTCCGCAAATTGATTTGGAGGATGTGATGAAATTCGAAAAAGTGAAAATGTATATCGAAGAGAATGATGTGGACCAGGAAATTTTGGAGCAAGCGGAAATCCAAGTTAAGTATTCAGGTTATATCGAGAAGGAACGTAACAATGCAGATAAGTTGACGCGACTGGAAGACGTGAAAATCCCAGAGGATTTTGATTACCATAAAATCAAATCAATGTCTATTGAGGCAAAACAAAAGTTGAGCAAAATTAGACCGATAACCATTTCCCAAGCGTCAAGGATAAGCGGAGTTTCTCCGAGCGATGTTTCAGTGTTGTTGATTTACATGGGAAGGTAAGGTGGTGTTCAGCGAAACAGTTTATCGTATTCTTGTTAATTGTAAAAAGATCAATCACGATATATTTTATTGTTCCACGTGAAACTACGCTCGAAAGCCTTGTTATTATTGAATAGTTTTAAAAATAAATAAATTATAACCCTGAACGTATTTTACATACTTTTGGGGTTTGGTTTTAAAAACATAAATAGCACATAATTTAATCAAATGGACATTTCAAATAAAAAACATTTTCTTACCGTAAAAGACCATTCCGTTTCTAAAGAAACATTTGATTTGTACCATGACGAAACATTGGATATGTTGGTAACCTATCCTCAACCCAGTTTGGAGAACCTAGGTAAGTATTACGAAAGTGTAGATTACATTTCGCATACTGACAGTAAAAGATCCTTGTTTGAAAAAGCGTACCACTTTGTAAAAAGCATAGCGTTAAAAAACAAATTGAACCTGATCAATTCGCTTCAACCGAACAAAGGATGGATTTTGGACATTGGTGCTGGAACAGGAGATTTTTTATCTGTTGCAAAGCAAAATGGTTGGCAGACAATAGGAGTGGAGCCAAGCGAAAAAGCAAAAGCGATAGCCTTAAAAAAAGAAGTCTCATTTGTTGAAGATACAGCCGAATTAGAAAATCATTCTTTTGATGTAATTACCATGTGGCATGTTTTAGAACATGTACCAAATTTGGATAATCAGATAAAGGAGTTGAAACGATTATTAAAACCAAACGGTTCGTTGATTGTGGCGGTTCCAAATTTTAAATCTTTCGACGCAAAATATTATGGTGCTTTTTGGGCGGCCTACGATGTGCCGATTCATTTTTGGCATTTTTCCAAAAATGCCATACAAGCCCTTTTTGAAAAAGAAGGCATGCAGTTGGAAAAAGTGCTTCCTATGAAATTTGATTCCTTTTATGTGAGCTTGCTTTCTGAAAAGTACAAATCTGGGAAAATGAATTTTGTAAAGGCATTTTTTATTGGTTTACGTTCAAACTGGAAAGCAAAACGCAATTTTGAATATTCATCACATATTTACGTGCTAAAAAACAAGTAAAAACGATTTTAAGGCACTTTTAAAGGTTGTTTTTCGCTTTGAATGCGGATTACGTGTCCGTTTTGCAGAAATAAGCCCATTTAAGCGCTAAGGAAGTCAATTTTTATAAATTCAAATTATGACTTGTGCTTTTTCAATAGCAAAACCTAATAGTATAAATAAATGGTAAATTTCAAACTTTTTGAGGATACTATCTATTTTTTTCTATTTTTGTTCTAAACACTTTAAATTACAAATAAACCAAAATGAAAAAAGTATTATTAATTATCGCAATTTCTATTTCAGTTGTTGCCTGTAACAAAACTGCAGAAGTTAAAGAAGTAAAAACAGCTTACGTAGATACTTCGGTATTAATGAAAGAATATACAGAGGCCAAAGATCTAGAAGCAAAATATAAAGCGCAGTCTGAAGAAAAAGGAAGACAACTGGAAGCAGAAATAAAACGTTTCAAGCAAGACGCTGCTAACTTTCAATCTCAAGCACAGGCAAACGGTCAAGAGTGGGCTCAGAAAAGAGGAGCTGAATTGCAAAAAAGAGAGCAACAATTGAGTTATGCCCAACAAGCTTTGGCGCAACAATTGCAACAAGATAGCGGAACTGAAATGGATACTTTAGTAAGCGGTGTAAAAAAATTCATCAAAGCCTACGGAAAAGAAAAAGGATACTCTTATATCTATGGTACAGGAGATGCTGCTTCAGTTTTATATGCTGAAGAAAAATATGACATCACAAAAGATATCGTGAAAGCTTTAAACGACAAATACAAAGCTTCTGCGAAAACAGAAGATAAAGTAGAAGAAAAAGCGGAAGAGAAAAAATAAATCTTCCCCATTTTTTATAATCATAACAATGCCTTCATTCTGCTTTTAGAGTGAAGGCATTGTTATTTTTCGTCTTTTATATTTTGACCCGTTACCGTTTTGGGAACCATAAAAAAGGTACTTTTACGGAACTTTAATTCAACCCAAATTTAGGTTAGATATAGAGTCATTCACACGCTATTTCTCTTTAATTTATTTGCCCAATGCAAGCCATATCCGAAGCCGCAGAGTATACGTTACAATTTATCAATCAAACACAACGGTCTATTTTCCTGACAGGGAAAGCCGGTACTGGAAAGACCACGCTGTTGCGCGAAATCATAGCGACAACCCATAAGAATACCGTTGTGGTGGCTCCCACTGGAATTGCCGCGTTAAACGCTGGCGGCGTGACGATTCATTCCATGTTTCAATTGCCTTTTGGCGGTTTTATCCCTTCGTTTAATGTCGAATCCCAATTCACGGAAACGGTAAAATTCGAATCAAAGGATACCTTGCGCAGACATTTTAAAATGGGTGGCCTTAAGAAATCAGTTATTCGAAACATGGAATTGCTCATCATTGATGAAGTGAGTATGCTTCGCGCCGATTTGTTGGATGCCATGGATTACATGATGCAGACGGTAAGAAAGAAGGCAACGCCTTTCGGCGGAGTGCAAGTTTTGTTTATAGGAGATTTATTACAGTTGCCTCCGGTGATTCGGGATGAAGAATGGCGAACGCTGCGTGCGTATTACAAGGGTAAATTCTTTTTTCATTCGCATGTTGTTCAACAGAACCCGCCTTTGTATATTGAACTGTCCAAGATATTCCGCCAGTCGGATTCCACCTTTATTTCTGTTTTGAATAATTTACGGAACAATCAAATCTCTACGGAAGACATCCAGGTGTTGAACAAATATGTCAAACCGGATTTTGATTTAAAGGCGAATAAAGGATATATAACCCTGACTACACATAATGCCAAAGCGGATACAATGAACTCGCAGGCTTTACATGATTTGAAGGGAGAATTGATTACTTATAAACCGGATATTGTAGGCGATTTTCCCGAAAAAATATTTCCAATAGAAGAGCAATTAAAACTTAAGATAGGGGCGCAGGTCATGTTTATGAAAAACGACCCATCAGTTGATAAGAATTATTTCAACGGGAAGATGGGAATCATCAAGTCGCTGTCGAGCCAGGAAATCCTTGTCCATTTTCCCGAGGAAGACAAGACTATCGAAGTGGAGAAATACGAATGGCAAAACATCCGTTACAAGATCGATCAGGCGACAAAGGAAATTGAGGAAGAAATTTTGGGGACTTTTGTACATTATCCGATCAAGCTGGCTTGGGCAATTACGGTCCATAAAAGCCAGGGACTTACTTTTGACAAAGCAGCAATCGACGTTTCGCAGGTTTTTATGCCAGGACAGGCATATGTGGCTTTATCGCGTTTGCGATCGTTAGAAGGGCTTGTATTGCTCTCTCCGTTGCGCATGAACGGCATTTCTAACGACCAGGACGTGATGGATTATTCGCTGAATAAGGCCTCAGAGGAACTGTTGAAGAATTCGCTGCATTTCGAAACCAAAAATTTCATCCATAATTACCTGATTAACAGCTTTGATTGGGCTGATTTGGCACAGGAATGGCGCAACCACAAATTCAGTTATTCTGAAAAATCAGAAAGCTCCGAAAAATCGAAACATTCCGTTTGGGCTTCCAAACAGTTGACCGCTATTGATTCGCTAATGGATCCTTCCAAAAAATTCATTCATCAGCTCAATAAAATATTCAACTCTGAAACGGTCGATTTGATACATGTATCCGAAAGGATTGAAGCTGCTTTCAGCTATTTCTTGAAGCCAATGGACGATTTGGTTTTTGAAATCCTATGGAAACTCGAGGAGGTGAAGCGCATCAAGAAAGTGAAGGCATTTTATGACGAACTGATCGTATTGGAAGAATTGCAGACCAAAGCCGTTTTGCGATTGATGAAAGCCAAATTGCTGATTGAGACCGTTGTGGCCGGAGAACCTATTTCGAAAGAAAAATTGACTTCTGATGAAATAAAAAAATACCTAACAAGAAAAACCGAGGCGATCCAAAATCAGTTCAAGAAAGTGCATGTCACCCTGATTGAAGACGAAAAAGACCTGGAACGGTATACTGCAAAGAAAAAAACGGATAGTAAAGCGCCCAAAAAATCGACTGTGGAGATAACCTATGAACTATGGTTGGACAAGAATTCTATCCAGGATATTGCGACCATCAGAAAGTTGACCACTCAAACCATCGAAAGCCATCTGGTGAAGCTGATCCAATCCAAAAAAGTGAGCGTTCAGGACATATTGCCGCAAGACAAAATCAAGCAATTGGCAGAAGCCTTCAAGCATTACAAAGAAGAATCACTGACGGCTATGAAAGAGCAATTTGGCGAAAAATATACTTGGGACGAACTGAGAATGTTCAAGGCAAGTTTGAATTAGTTTGTAGGTTAGGCTGTATCTGAAACGGCATGATTTAAGATTCTTGGATTCCAAGAAGACAACGCTGAAACCAATTCAAAATCTTATTTTTGCCAGATGCAAAGAAATATTAGGACCTCCCAATTTGAGTTTGTCGCGCTTATGGCTTCACTAATGTCTGTGGTGGCATTAGCGATCGATGCTTTATTGCCGGCACTAGAAATTATCGGTATAACGATTGGTACTATAAATGTCGTTGATAACCAACTGCTCATCACAATGATCTTTCTTGGACTTGGGTTTGGTCCGTTAGTTTGGGGTCCGCTTTCAGATAGTTTAGGGAGAAAGCCGATGGTATACATGGGCTTTGGCTTATTTATTTTCGCCAGCTTTATCTGTGTAAATGCCATGAGTTTAGAGATGATGGTTTTGGGGAGAATCCTACAAGGGATAGGCCTTTCGGCTCCCAGAACCATAAGTATTGCAATAATTCGTGATATGTATAGCGGGGACTATATGGCCCGCATCATGTCATTTGTCACGGTTGTCTTTATCCTCGTTCCTGTGGTTGCTCCAGCCTTGGGCAAATTTGTGCTTGATTACTACAACTGGCATGGGATTTTCTACATTCAGGTAGCGATTAGCATACTGGTTTCGTTCTGGTTTTGGAAACGACAACCGGAGACTTTATCTATTGACAACAAGAAAATTTTTTCCTCAAAAGGATTTGTCGGGGAGTTTAAAGAATTGCTGAAATTTAAAAAAACCATTGGTTTCACCGTTATTTCAGGCTTTATTACTGGATCTTTTATGGTGTACCTGAGTAGTTCACAACAAATATTTCAGAATCAATATGATCTAAAGGAAGAGTTTCCATACATTTTTGCGGGACTGGCAATAGCAATAGGTGCAGCTGTTTTTCTAAATGGCGTACTGGTATTAAAATACGGAATGGAAAGATTAATTACCGTAGCCCTTTTTTCTTTCTTTGTGGTTTCTGCGACCTACGTTGCCATGTTTTATAACACGCCTAACCCAGATGTTCGTGTTTTGTTGCTCTTTTTTGCGCTACAATTTTTTAGTATTGGTTTCCTTTTCGGAAATGTGCGCGCCATGGCTATGCAACCTGTTGGACATATTGCGGGGATTGCGGCGGCGGTTACCGGTTTTATTTCTACCATTATGGCTGTGCCTATCAGTATCTACATTGGCCGATTTATTTCAGATACAGCATTGCCACTATTTGTTGGTTTTTCTATATGCGCGGCCTTGGCACTTAGTTTGCTTATTTATTTAAAAATGGACGAAAGTCGATCCAATATATCTTCCGAAAACAGAAAGTGATGGTTTGAATAGTGTAGCAGCCCATTTCAAGCCCAGGGAACAGTTATTTTGCCCTAAAACAACCTAATGCGTGTTTAGCAGCTTATCGAGCAGTAGGTGGACTAAAACCGATTCAAAAAAAGGTTTTGTTACTGTTGCGTCCTCGGTAGCTATCGAAAGCCAAGGGAGACACAGCGTATAGCTAGAAATAGCTTCTAAAAAAACACCCCCAAACAGCTATTCGCTTTTTGGGGGCATTCTAAACCAAAATGGTTGTTATCTTATAACGATTCAATCAAAAGCCAAGCTTCTGGATTGTCCTTTTCTTGAATTTCTTTTTTTGCCTTGTCCGCTTCCGTAAAAGTGGCGTAGCTGCCGTACAATACAGGAAACAATCCGTATTTGTTAGGGGCAATTCGTTTGGCCTTGTATCCTAATTTGGATAGGCGTTCAAATATTTTTTGTGCGTTTTTCTCTTCTCTAAATGCTCCCGCCACCACGTGATAGGACATTTTGCTTTCTTTTACTGAAAGGGTAACCGCCGGCAATGGGTTTTTTATGAAGAAGGTTGCTTCCTGAATTTTGTTTTGTACCTGTTTCTGAACGGCAGTTTCAACAAGAACAGTTTCTGAGGCAATTTGGTTTTGGTAAACAGAGTAACCAACGCTTCCGGTTAAACCAAGTCCCAATATGAAAATTGCGGCATATCTTAAATAAGAATTTCCTGTTCTTTCTTCTGTATCTAAAGAGATCACTTTACTCTCTGCAAGCGCTTCCATTTTTTGTTCGAAGATTTCTCTTTTAACGACAGGAGAGACAAATGAAGTTAAACCAAATGAACTCGACAAGTAATTGGTCTGATCAATTGGAGTGAAAACCAAATTACCATCGGCATTCAGGCAAATATCACCAATGTTCTTAATGCTAAACATCCCGTTTGCCTCAAGTGCTTTTCTCCAGCTTAAAACTTCATATTGAATTGCACTTACAGCATAATCATAGGATGTCTTTTCGGATTGTGCAATATGATTGGCTAAGAGCCCATCGTTGTTTTTCAAATTGGCATTGAAAGAAATCAGTTTTTTTGGAGGAAAAAACGAATTTGCGCTTTCAACCCATTGAGCCGATTGGATTTCTGTCAAAAATGCGCCGAAACCTGGAACGGTAACACATTGATAACGATATAATAGCTGAGCGATGTATGGTTGGATGTTCATGTATACAAAGTTATACAAGCAAATAAGTTATCAAAGATTTATTCACAATTTTTATTAACAATTGACATAATAATTTTATACATTTCAGAAACAATTATTTAGGATGACTGAACAGGATTTATTTTATCTATTGTCCTTGAAAAGGATCGACGGCGTTGGCGACATCATGGCCAAGAAACTGCTGACGCATTGCGGTTCAGCCGAAGCCGTTTTTAAAACCAAAACATCACAGTTGGCTGCAATTGACGGGGTAGGTTCGATGTTGATGAAAAGCCTGAAAGACAAATCCGTTTTCGAAAAAGCCAATCTCGAGTTGGAGTTCATCAAATCCAATGATATTAATGCAGTTTATTTTCAGGAAGAAAAATACCCGGACCGCTTGAAGCACTGCATTGACGGACCGCTTTTATTGTTCACCTCAGGGAATATCGATTTAAAAAACCGAAAAATAATCACCATTGTGGGCACGCGCCAAATCACGTCGTACGGAACGGAGTTTTGCAGAAAGCTGATTGAAGATATCGCACCGCTGGACCCCATAATCGTTAGCGGTTTTGCGTATGGAGTAGATATCGTGGCGCATCAATTGGCCATGGAATACAATCTGCAGACTATCGGTGTGCTTGCGCACGGGCTGAACCAGATTTATCCTAAAATGCATAAAAGATATGTCGGCAAAATGGAAGAGAACGGCGGTTTCATGACCGAGTTCTGGAGTTCTTCGAATCCCGACAAGGAAAACTTCGTAAGAAGAAACCGAATCGTGGCGGGAATGTCTGAAGCAACCATAGTAATCGAATCGGCTGATCGTGGTGGTTCCCTTATTACGGCAAACATGGCCAATGATTACAACCGCGATGTTTTTGCCGTTCCGGGTCGCGTTACCGACAAATACAGCCAAGGCTGCAACAACCTGATAAAAACCCAAAAAGCTAATGTGCTCACCAGCGCCGCCGACTTAGTTTACATCCTGAATTGGGACATCCAGAAGGAAACGAAACCCGTCCAGAAACAGTTGTTTGTGACTCTAGAGGACGATGAACAAAAAGTATATGATTATCTTCTAAAAACTGGTAAGGAACTAATGGATATCATCGCTTTGCGTTGTGATTTTCCCATTTATAAAATCTCGGGAATGCTCTTGAATATGGAATTGAAAGGTGTGGTACGGCCATTGCCGGGGAAAATGTTTGAGGCTATTTAAAAGAAAACCCCTTTCCATATTGACTGGAAAAGGGTTTGATAATTTTGATTATGAAATTAAACGGTTTCAAAGCCTAATTTTTCCCTCACTCTGGATAATACCCCATTAGCAACAATAGACGCTTTCTCTGCACCTATTTTAAGCAGGGCATCCACTTCGGGAAGGTTATTCATGTAATAATTGTATTTTTCTCTTTCGGTCTTGAATGTTTCGGTTATCAATTCAAACAAGGCTTGTTTAGCGTGACCGTAACCGTAATTTCCGCCCAAATAATTGGAAGTCATAACTACTAATTGTTGGTCATTGGCCAATAATTTATAGAGGGCAAATGCATTACAGGTCTCCGGATTTTTAGGATCTTCGAGAGGAGTGCTGTCAGTCTCGATTCCCATTATTTGCTTGCGCAATGCTTTGTCGTCCAGGAATATATTGATGATATTATTAGCAGATTTACTCATTTTTCCACCGTTTGTTCCCGGAATCAACTTGCTGTCTTTCTGAATCTTTGCTTCTGGTATGACGAAAGTTTCACCCATTTGGTGGTTGAATCTTGAGGCCACATCACGCGTGATTTCCAGATGTTGCAGTTGGTCTTTGCCTACCGGAACCAATTGTGCGTCGTAAAGTAAAATATCGGCGGCCATTAGCATCGGGTAGGAAAACAATCCGGCATTTACATCTTCAAGTCTGTCCGCTTTGTCTTTGAATGAATGGGCAAGGGTCAGTCGTTGGAAAGGGAAAAAACAGCTCAAATACCAAGACAATTCCGCCGTTTGCGGCACGTCAGATTGTCTATAAAAAACAACCTTGTTTACATCCAAACCGCAGGCTAGCCAAGCGGCAGCGGTACTATATGTATTGGTTCTTAAAAGTTCTCCATTTTTTATCTGTGTAATCGAATGCAAGTCGGCAATAAAAAGGAAAGATTCGTTTTTAGGATCGTTAGATAATTCGATCGCAGGAATTATCGCCCCAAGCAAGTTCCCCAAGTGTGGTGTTCCTGTGCTTTGGACACCGGTAAGTATTTTCGCCATTATGATTTTTTTCTGAACCGCAAAGTTCGCAAAGATTTTCGCAAAGCTCGTACGGTTTTATGTTTTTATACTAGTAATTATTTCCCAAATTTAATTGTTTTTAATAAAAGTAGCATAGGATTCCCTATTTTTGAACTCATGAGAGGAATAAAAATTGTTTTTTGGACTTTGTGGCGCGTTTGGTTTTATGTTCTTATGGCAATCCCTATATTGGTTATGTTTCCTTTTTTGGTCGCCTCCATTCTTTCCGAAAAAGGATATCCTTATTTCTTTAAAATGGCCAGAATTTGGGCTAAATGCATTCTCTTCGGGATGGGTTTTCACTATAAAATAGACAGGGCTCAAGTTTTAGAATCCGATAAAAGCTATATGATTGTCGCTAATCACACTTCGATGGCCGATATCATGTTGATGTTAGCGGTGGTCCAAAACCCGTTCGTTTTTGTAGGTAAGCAAGAGTTGGGCAAGATTCCTTTGTTTGGTTTTTTCTATAAAAGGACCTGCATTTTGGTCGATCGGGGTTGTTCTAAAAGCCGAATGGAAGTGTTCAATCAGGCACAAAAAAGAATCAACAGAGGTTTGAGTGTTTGTATTTTCCCTGAAGGCGGAGTTCCCGATGACGAATCTATTGTACTGGATACATTTAAAGATGGAGCATTTCGTCTGGCCCTTGACCATCAAATTCCGATTGTTCCCATTACGTTTGGCGACAACAAAAAAAGGTTTTCTTATACCTTTTTCAGCGGCAGTCCAGGAGTTATGAGAGTCAAAATTCATCAGCAAGTGGAGACTTCTACTAAAACAGGATCAGACAGGAAAGCAATTCGCGAGGAGGTAAGAGAGGTCGTTTATTCTCAATTGTTGGATTATGAAAAAAAGGACAGTGAAAAAAAGTAGGCACTTAAATAAAATGGTTATATAAAAAAAGAGTTGGCCTAAGCCAACTCTTTTTTTTAGTATTATGCTTCTGCTAGTTCTTTAATTCTAGTTTTAATTTTAACTTCAAGTTCATCCGCTAGTTCCGGATTGTCCTTTATCAAAGACTTAACCGCATCACGGCCTTGCCCTAATTTGGTCTCACCGTAACTGAACCACGATCCTGCCTTTTTGATGATTTCAAACTCAACGGCTAAATCCAAAATCTCTCCTGTTTTTGAAATACCTTCTCCATACATGATGTCGAATTCGGCAATTTTGAAAGGCGGCGCTACCTTGTTTTTCACCACTTTTACTTTGGTTCTGTTTCCAAGTACGCTGTCTCCATCTTTAATTTGAGTGGAACGACGTATGTCTAAACGTACCGAAGCGTAAAACTTCAGCGCATTTCCACCGGTTGTAGTCTCTGGGTTTCCGAACATTACCCCGATTTTCTCTCTTAATTGGTTGATGAAGAATACGGTACAATTTGTTTTGCTGATTGTTCCCGTTAGTTTTCTTAAGGCTTGCGACATTAAACGCGCATGAAGACCCATTTTAGAATCTCCCATTTCGCCTTCAATCTCACTTTTTGGAGTCAGTGCAGCAACCGAGTCAATAACGACAATGTCAATCGCTCCGGAACGAATCAAGTTTTCAGCAATTTCTAATGCTTGCTCCCCATTGTCCGGCTGAGAAATGATTAGGTTTTCGATATCGACACCTAATTTCTCCGCATAATTTCTGTCGAACGCATGTTCTGCATCTATAAAAGCGGCAATTCCGCCCGCTTTTTGAGCTTCAGCAATGGCATGAAGCGTCAAAGTGGTCTTTCCGGACGATTCCGGGCCGTATATCTCTATGATTCTCCCTCTTGGATACCCATTAACCCCAAGGGCTAAATCGATTCCTAAAGAGCCCGAAGAAATGGTTTCCACTTCTACAATGGCTTTATCTCCCATTTTCATCACTGTTCCTTTCCCGTAGGTTTTGTCCAGTTTGTCAAGGGTCAGTTGTAATGCTTTTAATTTGGCTTCTTTCTCTGTACTCATCTTCTCTTTTACCTTTTCTTTCATTTATATTATTTTATAACCGTAAACAACTGGCAGTATGGACATTTTATCCCCAAAAAATCAATTGTATATTGAATCTATGTTTCGTAAAAATACTTCTTTTTTTAATGTAAATTTTCTCTTTTGAGAATTTTTAAACCACAACAATAAACAAAAAGTGAATTGTGCTTATTACATGAACAGAGCCTTCAATTCCGTGGCGTCTGAGGGCTTAATTTTTCCCGCTAAAAGCAGACTGAGTTGTTTGCGTCTTAACGCAGCGTCAAAACGTTGTTTTTCCAGTTCGGTTTCTGGGATTATTTGAGGCACTTCAACCGGTCTACCGGTATCATCAACCGCCACAAATGTATATATAGCCTCATTGGCTTTGGTCTTATTACCGGACTCTCTGTCTTCTACCCAAATGTCTATAAAGATTTCCATTGAACTCTTGAAAGCTCTGGAAACTTTGGCTTCCACAGTGACTACGCTTCCCAAAGGAATGGCTCTATTGAAGGCCACGTGATTCACGGATGCCGTAACCACAATTCTTCTGGAATGTCTTCTCGCGGCAATGCTCGCGGCACGATCCATACGGGCCAGTAGTTCGCCCCCAAAAAGATTATTCAAAGGATTTGTTTCACTTGGTAAAACTAAATCGGTCAATGTTGTTAGGGATTCGGAAGGATGTTTTGGTGTCATTTTGTTAGTCAATGTAATTACTGTTAGTTTTAATTCTGTCTTTTTAATTTAGCCAATAAACGGCCATTACTGCAGGCATAAAATAAATAACGATGGTTCTTGCCCCATCGTAATCTTTAGCCAGTCTTTGTCCAAAAAGCAACATCAGTAAGGTGATACATGAAAAAACCGCCCCATAAAAACCAAACAATCTACCATTGTTAATCAGCAATTCTATACAGCCTACGATGCACAAAATACCTGAAATTAGTTCCAGAACCAAAATGTGCAACAAGGCCAACGGCACAAGGTTTTTCAAAGGCGTTTTGGCAAAATGGCCTTTTAGCCACTCGACATTGTCTTTCCAGTAAAACAGCTTGTCGTAGCCAGACTGTAGAAATGTGATCGCTAAAAAGACTAAAATTAAAATGGATGCAACGTTGTTCATATGGTTATTTTTTATGGATTAAGCGCGTTAATTTTATGGACAAATCGGTTAAAATGATTTTTGCGTTTCCGTTGCGTTCCACGTGATACATGGCATCCGAGAGTTCCTTGAAAATGTCATGAATATTATTGCCATTAACGAATGGCGCAAAATTCTCCAGTTTGAATTTGTCCACTTTGGGTTCAAAGTAAACCAAACTTTTGGTTTCATAATTAATCAATAAAGCCTGACGGAACATTTCGATGCAAAATTCCAGAAATTTCTTTTGCGTTTCTCTTCCAAGGCTTGCAATTTTTTCGCTCCATAGTATTAAATCTTGAATGGCGGCTGCATTTCCTTTGGCCTTGAAAGCGGCTCGAACCCAGGTTACAAACCATTGCTCAAAAGGAAACTCGTCATTGTCATCGTGAAGTAAATGTAAGGCAATATTGTAATTACCCTGCGCCTGGTGCGCTATTTTTGCCGCTAATTTTGGGTCAACTTGTTCACGCGAAACCAAAGCCTCCGCTATGATGGGTTCGCTTAGTCCATTGAAATGCAATATCTGACAGCGGGAACGAATGGTTTGAATAATATCTTCTTCATTTTCGGAAATCAAGATAAAAACCGTTTTTTCTGGCGGCTCCTCCAGCAGTTTTAGTAACTTATTGGAAGCGGCAATATTTAATTTATCGGCCATCCAGACAATCATTATTTTGTAACCGCCTTCGTATGATTTTAAAGACAATGATTTTAAAATTTCCTGCGCATCATCGACTCTTATCTCGCCCTGCTTGTTCTGAACGCCCAAAATGGCATACCAGTCAAACAAGCCCCCGTAAGGGTTTTGAGAAACAAATTTTCTCCAATCAACAATGAAGTCAATGCTTTTTGGGTTCTTCTTCACTTCTTCAGTCGTTACCGTTGGGTAGGCAAAGTGTAAATCGGGATGTGATGTTTTCTGGAATTTTAGGTTGCAGGCCTCATTAGGACCCGAGTTTTCGCCGTTCTGATTGCCGCACAAAATGTACTGTGAATAGGCAATCGCCATAGCTAAAGTACCGCTTCCTTCGGGGCCAACAAATAATTGTGCATGAGGGATTCTGCCCAATTCTGCACTTTTTGTCAGATGATTTTTAATGTGTTCTTGCCCTAAAATTTTAGAAAATTGCATGAAGCAAAGATATAAGAAAATGGTTCAGTCTAAAATTTTCAACGGCAAACTTTGCTTAAATGCAGCTGCAAATTGACATAAAATTTCTTTTTGATTTTAAAAGGGGATTACACCGTCTTTTTTGAAAATAATTCGACATAAATAATAATAAATTAAATTATATGTCGAATTACAACGATTTCGTTGATTAAAAGCAGTTTTTTTTGATTTATCCGAATTTATTAATAATCTAAAAGTTCTATATTTGTTTTTCTTTCAAAAAAACAATCTAAAAACAGACCCGATGAAGACTTTAAAAGACTTTGACTTTAAAAATAAAAAAGCAATAATACGTGTTGATTTTAACGTTCCCTTGGACGAAAATTTCAATGTGACGGACGCTACGCGTATTGAAGCGGCAAAACCGACTATAGACGCAATTCTTGCCCAAGGGGGAAGCGTAATTTTGATGTCACATTTAGGAAGACCAAAAGGAGTTGAAGAGAAATACTCATTGAAACATATTTTGAAAACAACTTCTGAAGTGCTTGGAGTACCGGTGAAGTTTGCCGTAGATTGTATCGGTGAGGAAGCTAAAAATGCTGCCGCAAATTTGAAAGCGGGAGAAGTTTTGTTGTTGGAAAATTTGAGGTTTCAAAAGGAAGAGGAAGCGGGAGATGTCGCTTTCGCAAAGGAATTGGCTTCACTGGGCGATATTTATGTGAATGACGCTTTTGGAACGGCACATAGAGCGCACGCTTCAACTACAATCATTGCGCAATTTTTCCCAACAGAAAAGTGTTTCGGCTTATTATTGGCCAAAGAAATTGAAAGTTTAAATAAAGTATTAAAAAATAGCGAAAAACCAGTAACGGCTGTCCTTGGCGGATCGAAAGTATCTTCGAAAATCACGGTTATCGAAAACATTCTTGACAAAGTGGACCACATGATTATTGGTGGAGGGATGACCTTTACTTTCGTGAAAGCTTTAGGGGGTAAAATTGGTGAGTCCATTTGTGAGGATGACAAACAAGAATTGGCTTTGGAAATCTTGAGATTGGCCAAAGAAAAAGGAGTTCAGATTCATATTCCCGTAGATGTTGTTGCGGCAGATAATTTTTCAAATACGGCAAACACTAAAATTGTTGATGTAAATGAAATTCCAGACGGATGGCAAGGTCTTGATGCCGGACCAAAATCACTGGCCAACTTCGAAAAAGTGATTATGGAGTCTAAAACGATCCTTTGGAACGGTCCTTTAGGTGTGTTCGAAATGGAAAATTTCGCAAATGGAACTATCGCTCTTGGTAATTATATAGCGGCTTCTACTAAAAATGGCGCATTCTCACTTGTGGGAGGCGGCGATTCGGTTGCGGCAGTAAAACAATTTGGACTAGAAGATAAAATGAGTTACGTATCTACCGGTGGTGGTGCAATGCTTGAAATGCTTGAAGGTAAAGTATTGCCAGGTATAGCCGCAATTCTTGACTAATTACCTCTCCTATTTGAAATTTTTTTAGCAAATCTAATACAGTGGAATAATTTATCTGTTTAGAATTTTTCAGACCTAAAAAATGGAATGATTTTCGCAGGGAAGATGGTAAACCTGGAATGAAGCTAAAAATAGACGGATAATACAATAAACTTCTATAAATTTGGGTTTTATTTTATAATTAAATTATAATGAATAAAGCCCATTTTTTATTTCTTTTTATTTCTTTTTATTTCTTTTCTTGTGCTAAGAAAAACGATGATCTTCCGCGGAAAACAACGGGGAAAATCAATAGTATCTCTGTCATAATTGATGATCAATTGTGGAATGGAGAAATTGGAGACAGCATTCGAAATAAGTTTGCTGCCCCAGTTATTGGCTTGCCTCAGGAGGAACCGCTTTTTACCATAAATCAATATCCGGTTAAACTTATGGAAGGATTCATGACTGACAGCAGAAATATCATTGTGGTCAAAAAAGGAGGTAAAAACAAATTTGTCATAAAGAAAGACCAATATGCGGCTCCCCAAAACGTATTTCATATTACGGGAAAGACCGCGGACGCCATATTAACCATTATACAAAATAATACTTCCGAGATAATTAAAATAATTCGTCAAACAGAGATTGATGAGATCCAAAGGCTAAATAAAAAATCGCTACTCGACCCTAAAACAGTCAACAATAAATTTCATATATCCGTAGATATCCCCTCGAGTTACGAATACATGGTTCAGGGAGATAATTTCATTTGGCTAAAAAAAGAAATAGTAAGCGGGAACACGAGTTTGTTGATTTATCAGGTTCCGATTGAGTCGATTAAAAACAAAGACAATCTGGTTTCAAACATTATAAAAATGCGAGATTCCATCGGCAGGCTTTATATTCATGGAAAAGAACCCGACACGGATATGATCACCGAAGAGGCATATTCTCCTTATTTTTTCAAGATTAAACTGGATGAAAAAGTTGCCTATGAAATGAAAGGAACTTGGGAACTAAAGAATGATTTCATGTCGGGGCCTTTCATCAATTATGCCATTATCGATGAAATAAATGACAGAGTCCTTGTTTTAGAGGGATTCTGCTATTCACCATCAAAAGAAAAAAGGGATATGATGCTTGAATTGGAAGCCATTGTAAAGTCGGTTGCAGTTGGGAAAAAATAACACACGATATTTAAATTAAAAAATAGTAATCCATGGCAATACAATGGAAAATAAAGCCTTTTGAGGCATTATCGGTTAACGAACTGTATGATTTGCTCAAACTGCGAAGCGAGATTTTTGTAGTGGAGCAAAATTGCGTTTATCTTGATCTGGACGGTAAAGACAAGGTCGCATTGCACCTTTACGGTGAGTTTGAAGGCAGCATCGTTGCCCATGCGCGACTTTTTAAAGCAGGTATAAGTTTCGATAACGCTTCAATAGGGCGTGTCGTAGTGGATGCGAATTATCGGGACAGAAAATGGGGACACGATTTAATGCAAGAAGCCATTGCGGGAATTAAACTCCATTATAACGAGAGCAAAATTACCATTGGCGCGCAGTTATACTTGAAAAAATTTTATGAAAGCCATGGTTTTGTACAAATCAGCGAAATGTATTTAGAGGACGATATCCCACATATCGATATGGTACGGGGCTAACTAAATTTTAGTGATCAGAAACTCAACTCTTCTATCAAACTCATCCCCTTTCTCTAAGGGGAATTTATTTCCGCATCCTTTATAGGTCATTCTCAGACTATTTACGTTTTGGGAAATTAGGTACCAGAACACTGTTTTGGCGCGATTAAAAGACAGTTTTCGTTCTTTTGTTGCATTATCGATAGCGTCATTAAAATTGCTCGGGGTACAGCAAACATGACCTCTAATTTCAAATTCAATGTTTTTATTCTTTTGAAGCAGTAAGGCAATTTTATCCAACTCTTCTTTTGAGTTAAAGCTTAGTTCACTGCTTCCTAATGGGAATAGGATATTTTCAAAATAAATGCGATCACCCACAACGTGTTTCTCCTGAATGGAATTGTAAATTCCATTTCTAAAACTATTTTTTTTAACGATAAGCAAATCCACCCGTCTGTTTTTTGAGCGTATTTCTGCTAAATTATCTAGATGGTCATCGGTCAGTATTACACGTCCTTTGCCCTCAATAATCACTATCTTGTTTTTATTGAATCCGTGAGAAGTTAGGATGTTTCGAACGGTTTTGACCCTGTCTTCGGAAAGTTTGTAATTGTAATCATAATTTCCCCTATCGTCGCAATAGCCATAAATCTGCACAGATTCAATTTTGGAAGTGTCCGCCTGAATTATAAAGTCAAGAATTATTTGTTCCTGCTGAGCTTCCAAAGTGTATTTGTCAAAGTCGAAATAAACCGTTTCAACTTTTTTGCTTTGGGCAGAAAGACACCCGAATGATATTAAGGCGATTAACTTAAAATAGTTTAGCATTGGATTAAATCTTCAATATGTTTTTGTATTCCGTGGTATTATTTAAAAGAGTGATCGATTTTTTAATCTCCGAATTGTTTTTTACATAATATTGGTACAAGCCTTCTTGATATTGGTATCGTTTGATGATTTCATCAACAATTAAATTTTTGATTTCTTCTTGATTTGTATCCAATAACGTTTCCTCGCTTTTTTGTAAGGCAGAAAGTAATTGTTGGTATTCTGTGATAATTGTGGCTTCTATTTTTTCTTTTTTGGCCACAGCCAAAGTGTTTTTTAGTGCCAATTCCGTTTCGGTGTCGAAAGAGATATTCTGGGTTTTCAAAAACTGTTTGAAGTTTTGATAATCGGCAGTAGAGAAGTTGGGGATTTGATTACCCAAATTTGGATTTTTAAAATAATAATTGGTTGCATAATTGAATATTCCGTCATTTTTCAACAAAGCGGAGGCTATGGGGCTTAATTTTGACTCGTCAAACTGTAAGTCAGGCAATATGCCGCCACCATCGTAAACGGTTCTACCTTTGCGAGTTTTGAAAGTATTGTAGTTTTTTTCTTCCGTTCTGACCGCAACGCCGTTCCTGTCTTTGTGGGCATAGTCCAATGCTTGTATGCACCTTCCTGAGGGGGTGTAATAGCGGGAAATGGTGACTTTCAGTTGCGTATTGTAAGACATGTCAATCGGTTTTTGCACCAAGCCTTTCCCGAAGCTTCTGCTGCCAACAATGACCGCTCTATCCAAATCTTGCAAGGCTCCCGAAACTATTTCTGATGCCGAAGCACTTTTGCCATCTATTAGGATAACCAATGGAATTTCAGTGTCAACAGGCTCAAAATTTGTCTTATAGGTACTGTTGTGTTTTTCAATTTTCGATTTCGTGGTTACAATAACCTCGTTTTTTGGTACGAAAAGGTTGCAGATATTTATGGCTTCATTGAGTAAGCCTCCAGGGTTTCCCCTTAAATCCAAAATAATTCTTTCGGCACCTTGTCGTTTAAGTTCCTCTAATGCCTGCTTGGTTTCAAGGGATGCCTTCATGTTGAAATGTGACAATACGATATAGCCCGTTTTGTCATCTATTTTGGAGAAAAATGGAACCGATTTTATTGCGACTTCATTGAGGACTATTTCGGCGGTATTTTTTTTATTCTGACGGATGTACCTAACTTCTATTTTGGTGTTTTTTGCCCCTTTCATTAATTGGGAAGCATCATCTTTAAAGTCGGCCAAAATAACATCACCAATTTGCACAATTTCATCCCCGGCCTTAAGCCCAGCCTTATCCGCTGGGAAAGCCTTATAGACTTCTCGTATGATTAATTTGTCTTCTTTTCGGGTAATCAAGGCGCCTATACCGGTGTACTCCCCAGTATTGTTTATTTTGTAATTCACCACTTCCTGTTCGTTAAAATAGACGGTATATGGATCCAGACTGCCCAACATGCCACTAATGGCCTTGTCCATTAATTCTCCGGGATTTGTCTCGTCGACGTAATTGGTGTTTAATTCCTTGAATAGGGTGGTGAAAATTTCTATTTGTTTGGCAATTTCAAAAAAGTCGTTTTTGAAACTGGCGCCTACAAACAGAAATAACGAAGCAATAATGGGGATGATATATTTTTTTTTCAAAAAGGGTATCATAGTGTTTTATTCTTAAATAATAGGCTACTAAATTAGGAATAAATCAGCAATTATGAGAGCATTATGGCATTAATCTTAATTTAGCCCTTTTAGCGCGAGAAACTATTCCGTCTCCGAAATGGTAGGAGTCTCGGATTGGTCTTTTTTCAGGTTCTGAGCAACGAATTTCTCGAACAATTGGATTGTTTTGGTATTGATCTCGTCGTAAGACAAACGGTCTTTAGTTTGGTAAAACAGCATTAAGGCACAAGGCTCCTCCAGATTGTCAATAAGAATGTGTTTGTTAAGCCTGTATGTTTCGCGAAGAATTCGTTTAAAGTAATTGCGGTCCACCGCTTTTTTGAAGTTTTTCTTGGAAACGGAAACCCCCATTTTTATTTTTTGACCGTCACTTAACGAACCGAAATGGTAAACCAATCGCAGCGGATATTTAGACACCGATTTTCCATCGGTAAATAACGATCCGATGGTAATTTTACTTTTCAGTTTTTCGTTTTTTGGATAAGTGAAGTTCATTTCTATATGTGCAGTGCAAAGATTTTAGTGAGCAAAGGTACAATTAAACGCCAAACCTATTATTGTTTGGGATTTAATTAGCCCTAAAAAATATATTCCTTACTTTTGTGACTAATTTTTTAAGCATGGAAAAACTGATTTCGTATCCCATATCTGTAGTGTATTATTTATGTTTTGGTCTTACGTTGGTCGTTTTCCATCCGATTCAGTGGGTTTGTCTCAGATTTTTTGGGTATAATGCTCATAAAGTGAGCGTTGACTATCTTAACTTTTTTTTGTTGAAATGCACGAATCTCTTAGGAACAACCTACAAATTTGAAAATATAGACAGCATACCAAAAGACGTTCCCATAATATTCGTGTCCAATCATCAAAGTCTGTATGATATCATAGCAATGATTTGGTTTTTGCGCAAGTTTCATTGTAAATTTGTGAGTAAAAAGGAACTCGGAAAGGGAATCCCAAGCGTTTCCTTTAATTTGCGTCACGGCGGATCAGCATTGATTGACAGGAAAGATCCTAAACAGGCCATTCCGGAGATTAAAAAATTGGCGGAATACATCGAGAAAAATAAACGTTCGGCAGTCATTTTCCCTGAAGGGACTCGAAGTAAAACGGGTAAGCCAAAGACATTTGCACAAAGCGGATTGAAGATATTATGTAAGCATGCGCCGTCAGCTTATGTGGTCCCAATAAGCATAAACAATTCTTGGAAAATGGTTAAACATGGATTTTTTCCGCTAGGTTTGGGAAATCGCCTTACCTTTGTAATACATAAGCCATTAGCGGTTAGCGAATTTGATTTTGAGGAGTTGATCCAGAAGGCAGAAAGTGAAGTAGTAAAAGGAATAAAATTTTAATTTATATAAAATGTCAATAAAAAATATTCGATTAGAGGTTATGCAGTTTTTGGAAAAAGACGTTGATAACTATGTTGATCAGTTTTTAATACCAGTTGAAAAAATTTGGCAACCAACCGATTTTTTACCCAATTCAGAAAGTGATAGTTTTTTTGATGAGGTTAAGGAATTGCGCGAAATTGCGAAAGATTTGCCTTATGATTTCTGGGTGACTCTAGTGGGTGACACGATCACCGAAGAAGCCTTGCCTACCTATGAATCATGGTTAATGGACGTGGATGGTGTTGATAACGTGGAAAGAAACGGCTGGTCTAAATGGATCAGACAATGGACTGGGGAGGAAAATCGTCATGGGGATTTATTGAATAAATACTTGTATTTGTCCGGACGTGTTAACATGCGTGAAATTGAAATGACCACACAACATCTCATCAATGACGGATTTGATATCGGTACAGGAAGAGATCCATATAAAAATTTCGTGTACACCAGTTTTCAGGAGTTAGCCACTTACGTTTCTCACAATAGAGTAGCTCAAATGGCCAAGAAATACGGAGACAACAAATTGTCTAAAATGTGCAAGATGATTGCCGGTGACGAAATGCGCCATCATCATGCTTACAGTGAATTTGTGAACAGAATTTTTCAGGTCGACCCTAGCGAAATGATGCTTGCTTTTCAATACATGATGAAGCAAAAAATCGTTATGCCAGCTCATTTCTTGAGAGAATCGGGGCAAAAGATAAGTACCGCGTTCGAACAGTTTTCTGATTCTGCGCAACGAATCGGAGTTTACACGGCAGCTGACTATATAGACATCATGCAAAAATTGATGGACAAATGGCAAATTGATAAGATTACCGGCTTGACGGACGAAGCGGAAAAAGCCAGAGATTACCTTATGAAATTACCGGGAAGAATGGCTAGAATATCTGAAAGAATGGTGATTCCTCAAGAATCTCATATTTTTAAATGGGTGGAGCCGGCAAGACTTTAGTCATTCAAGGATTAAAATAATAGTAAACAATATCAAGTGTTGGTTTTTGGGGTTTAAAATCTTCGAAAATCAACATTTTTTTTAAATTATAGGAAATGAACAACACAGACATAATCAGTAAGACGATCACTTTCGTGAAAAATAAATTGGATGATGCCGAAGGCGGGCATGACTGGTTTCATATCGAAAGAGTCTATAAAAATGCGATGCTGATTGCCCAAAACGAGGTTTGTGACTTAACAATTGTAAAATTAGGGGCTTTACTCCATGATATTGCCGACAGCAAATTTAATGGTGGAGACGAATCAGTGGGGCCTAGAACCGCCAGAACATTTCTCGAGTTGGAGAATGTCGAGCAGGCAACGATTGACCATGTGGTAAAAATCATTGAAAATATTTCCTATAAGGGAGGCAAGGTCGAAAGAACTTTCAGCTCATTAGAATTGGATATTGTCCAGGACGCGGATCGTTTAGATGCATTGGGAGCCATCGGAATCGCAAGGACGTTCAATTATGGGGGTTTTAAGAACAGAGCGCTCTACGACCCTAAAATCGCGCCAAACACTAAGATGACCAAGGAAGAGTATAAAAATAATGAGGCGCCCACGCTGAATCATTTTTATGAGAAGTTATTGCTGCTGAAAGATAAAATGAATACCGAATCAGGAAAACTGATTGCGAAGGAAAGACACCGCTATATGGAAGGTTTCTTGTGTCAGTTTTATGCGGAATGGGACGGGGAAAAATAGAACGTTTTTGTAGTAGAGACGCGCTGCAGTGCGTCTCTACAAACGAGAATCAATTGGATTTTAAATAATACCCTTTTCTTTCATTTCAATGATGACATCCGATGCATGTTTAAAAGTAGGAGCTTGCTCAATAATGCTTGCTACCCTTTTTTTATTGAGTTTGAAAGTGATGTCATTTTCTGTCGTAAACAACAAGGCTGTCAAAAAAGGATTGTTCAAATATGGAGTCAGAACTAAAAAGGCCTCGTCCAAGGAGTGGAAACTCTCAATTTCTTCTGTTTTGTAACGAGCTGTAAGGGAAAGACTAAAAACATCGTTCTCCAGTAGAATGGGACGTACGTAGATGTTTTTCAATTCAGTATCACCAATGGTTTTGGCCAGGGTCAATTTAGCGTAAGTGCCTTTTTTGATACTTTCTTTCACTCTTTCCCAAAATTGAACGAATACAGGTTGAAAAGACATAATCATAATTTTTAATGGTTGAATTATTCCCTAGCAGGAGTTTGCAAAATTAGGTTTTGTAAGTCAAAATAGCCGACTTATAAATAAAAAATTTACCTGATGAATAATCTTTGGGTTTTTTTAAAAAAACAACTGCAGATTCCTTGATTTTGTAATCGTGGAATCTGCAGTTATGTAAGAAATTAAATGTTCTATTCTCCTGTAAAGACGGCTTTTCTTTTTTCCAAAAAGGCAGTTGTTCCCTCCTTGAAGTCTTCGGTACCAAAACATTTACCAAAGGATTTTATTTCGGTCTCAAAACCATTTTCACCATCTTTATAGTTAGCGTTGATTGACTTTATGGCACTACTTATGGCCAATGGGGAGTTTCTCATTATTTTTTGGGCAATTCCGTTGCAGTAAGCGAGCAGTTCTTCTTGAGGAACGACATGATTCACCAACCCCATTCTGTAGGCATCATCTGAAGCAACCATTCCTGCGGTCATTATCATCTCCATAGCGCGTCCTTTTCCAATTAATTGCGGCAAACGTTGTGTTCCGCCATAACCGGGAATAACTCCTAAAGACACTTCTGGCAAGCCCATTTTGGCATTGTCAGAGGCGATTCTAAAATGGCAGGCCATCGCCAATTCCAGTCCACCGCCAAGTGCAAATCCGTTTACGGCAGCAATCACTGGTATCTTTAGGTTTTCAACAAAATTAAATAAGATGTCCTGTCCTTGTGCTGCTAATTGTACACCTTCTTCGACCGAAAACCCAGAAAATTCAGCAATATCAGCTCCGGCCACGAATGCTTTTTCGCCGCTACCGGTCAAAATGATCACTCGGGTATCATAGTTCTTTTCCAACTCTTGGA
>NZ_DATBVQ010000093.1:0-4885 GCF_036515215.1 Flavobacterium sp. | reverse complement strand
CTTTGCGTTCGTTCATTATTGGTGCCAATATTAAATTTTAAAAAAAAATGAAAAAGTCAGTAATTTTCCTAGTTATACTCAGCGTCGGCTGTTTGTCTAATAGTTGCTCTAATGAATTTATAGAAGTGGCTCCCACTGAAGGCATAGCGAAAGCGGATTTACTAACTATCTATAATACTAACGAAGGAGCAAAAAGTTTTGTGACTGCCATTTATAGCAAGGCACTAGACTGGAATACGACCTCATTCTCATGGATTGGATTGTCAAGCATAACTTCTGATGATGCGGACAAGGGATCTGATCCGGGAGATACGGGCAATGATAAAGACAAATGTGATGCACTTGCTTTAGATGCCAGTTCACTTTCGATTCAAGAAGTTTTTGAAGGGAATTACCAAGGAATAAACAGAGCTAATATCGCTTTAAACTATCTTCCAAAATTGGATAAAGTTGATGCTTCCCTCAGAATTCGGTTAACCGCAGAAGCAAAATTCTTAAGAGCTTTGATGTATTTTAATTTGGTGCGATGTTACGGAGGTGTACCAATTGTTGATCATGTTCCGCTGCCTTCTTCTGTAGAGGATAATGATATGGTATTAATTCGTAAATCCAAGGAAGAGGTTTACGAATTTATAATAGGTGATCTATTGGGTGCCATTGAAGGGCTGTCCGAAAAATCAGGGTACGCGGCAGCTGATTTGGGAAGGGCAACAAAAGGCGCTGCCCATGCTTTACTGGCTAAAGTATATCTGTATCAAAGCGATTGGAGCGCAGTTAAAGAGCAATGCGCCGCTATAAAGGCATATGATTTGGCGGCAGATTACGCTACAATTTGGAGAGAAGTTGGTGAGGATAATATCGAATCTATTTTTGAAATCAGGGGATATGGTGGAAATCCATCCCAAGGAGTCGCAGGATACTGTTACACACAAGGTGCTAGAGGAACAGGCGGATGGGGATGGGGTTTCAATATACCAACTCAAAATTTGATTGATTCATATGAGCCGGGGGATAAAAGAAAGGATGCAACCGTTATTTTTGCCGGCGAGACGATGTGGGATGGAAGGATTGTTTCAACTTTTGTCTCAAATCCAAGATATAATGAGAAAGCCTATGTAAGCAACACAATGGAAACATTCAATAATGTATGGTTCACCACAAAAAACATACGAGTTTTAAGATTTGCCGAAGTATTATTAATGCAAGCTGAAGCCGCTAACGAAATTGGATCAGGTGATGTTATCGGTCCGCTAAATAGGGTCAGAAACAGAGCTGGTTTAGGAAATACAACCGCTATCGGAAAAGAGGGTTTACGGGAAGCCATTAGGTTGGAACGGAGACATGAATTGGCATTTGAACATGACCGATGGTTTGACATTATAAGAACTGGGCAAGCAAAGGACGTCATGGCTGCTAACGGTAAAATATTTATTGTTGGGAAAAATGAATTATTTCCGTTGCCACAAAAATTCATCAAACAAGCGGCAGGTAAATCATTGCAAAATGCTGGTTATTAATTCATTAAATTAAAATGTAATTAATATCAACGCTACAATTAACTTTTTCGTTTCTACACCGAATTAGGATACATTATTTTAAAACTTAAAAACCCGCAACTGACACTCAACTGAGATATAGCAAACTATGCATTTGTCTATCTTATAGAATGCCCCTTTTAGGGCTATATAAGCATTGATGAAGTACTGGTAATAGGTTTTATTGTCAAAAATGTAAAAAAAATCTCAATAATTTTTTATTCGCTCTATAAAAAAAAGCAGGTTTTTATATAGATAACATTTTTTTTGCGCCAATTTTCAAGATAATTGCAATACATCATTGCTACATCATGAGGAGTCGATTTCTTTATCACTAATTCCTGTAAATACCTGTAAAAAAGATGGTTAAAGTTGTTTTTTATTTTTTGATGTGTTTATGTAGTAATTCCGTTTTGACTACTACAACGTTGTAATTGCCTAATTTGGCACCACTAACTTTAACAAACTATTAATACATGAGAAATTTTATTTTTAGCTTTTTAGCACTAATTCTACTTCCGGCATATATGTCAGGTCAAGTAATTAAGGGAAAAGTATTAGATAAAAATGGTGTGGGGATTCCGGGAGCAATTGTAGTTGCTGTTGACTCTAAAACCAATGCTGATACAGATTTTGATGGAAATTTTGAGATTAACGCCAATGTTGGCGAGATGTTAAAAGTCACAATGTTGGGTTTTGAAGCGACATCTGCGAGTGTGACTGGATCTCTAATGACAATTGTTATGCAGGAATCCGAGGACACAGCATTGAAAGAAGTCGTAGTTATCGGGTATGGGACTGCAAAAAAACGTGATTTGGCCGGGTCAATTGTACGGATTGAAGGTAAAACGGTGGCTGACAAGCCTAACTCGAATCCAGTGGCTTCTTTACAAGGTAAAGTCGCTGGATTATCGGTGGTAAACTCAGGAAGGCCTGGCCAGGAACCGGATATTAGAATTCGAGGGACAGTGAGTAGAAACCAAACCAAACCTTTATATGTGGTTGACGGAATTTTCAGCAATGATATAAGTTACATCAATTCTAACGATATAGAATCCATCGAAATTTTAAAAGACCCATCTTCTTTGGCTATTTTTGGTGTCAGGGGAGCTAACGGAGTTATTCTTGTTTCGACAAAACAAGGAAAAGCAGGCAAATTGAGTGTCAATTTTAATTCGGCGACAGGAGTAAAAACAATTGTAGGTAAGCCAAAATTAGCAAATGCAACATTATTTAAACAGTTGTACGACGAGCAGAGAGTAAATGATGGCGCTCCTCCGTATTCTTTTTATAATTTGTTTACGGGTGATACTGACTGGATTGACCAACTGGAAAATAAAGGTGCTGTAGTACAGAACTCGAATTTGAGCATACAAAGCGCCAGTGAAGCAAATAAGTTGAGTTTAGGCTTTGGATATTTGAAGGAAGATGGAGTAATACGAAATGAAAAATTTGAAAAAATCACGTTTAATCTTAATGACGAGGTCAAAATAGTGGAAAATTTCAAAGTGGGAATGGGATTAAATGGGATAAAATCAAAACTTCCGGTTGGTAACAATTTTGGTTCTGCATTAAATGCAACTCCAATCGTTAGCCCTTACAATCCAGATGGCATCTATAATCAATTGCCAAGCCAAATTGGAGGTGCGCAAATAGGTAATCCGTTGATTCCTGTTAATGAAGAATCAAATACCAAGATTAATGAACAATATAGATTGGTTGGGAATGTTTTTGCGGAATTAAAATTTTTCAAGGATTTCACATTTAGGGTAGGATATTCGGGAGATATGGACGTTAGAAAAGGAAGAAGTTATGTGCCTTTAATCGACGTTTATGCGGCTGAAAGTAATGAAGTTACCCCGTATTCTGGGAGAATCTTGACAAGTGTGTCGCAATACAATACGACTGTGCAAAACTTTCAACAAGATTATTTATTAACTTATAATAAAAAATTTGGGGAGCATAGTATAACCGCATTAGCTGGTTACAATTCTTATCAAGAATATTTGGAAAGCATTAGCGGTTCAGTAACTCAAAACAAAGGAGGAGAACCGATACCAAATGATCCTAGATGGTGGTATTTGAATGTATTCCCTTATGGAGATCAAGAAACAAGAATTTCAAATTCTGAGCAGTGGGAAAGAGCAACCACTTCTAATTTATTCCGTGTATTATATAATTACCAAGGAAAGTACATCGTAAATGGTTCATTTAGAAGAGACTCTTCTTCTGAGTTGCCAAAAGATACCAGAGATCAAAATTTCTGGTCTATTGGGGCAGCGTGGGAAGTAGGAAAAGAAAAATTCATGGAGACCAGCGGTATTAATTCCTTGAAAATTAAAGGTTCTTACGGGGAGTTGGGAAATCAATACAATGCCGTTCACTATCCTTATCTGCCTAATTACACTACAGGAGCTTCGGCCGTATTTGGGTCTACATTAGTACCCGCTTTTGTGCTGGCTTATAGAAATACGGATAATTTAAAATGGGAAACTGTAACGTCTTATGAAGGAGGGTTTGAATTAACCACTTTTAAGAACCGTTTAAAATTGGATGCTACTTACTACAATAAAACCACCAAAGATTTGTTGGTTTTTGTTGAACAAGGAAATGAGAGATTCTACACAAATGCTGGTGAAATCGAAAATAAAGGATTTGAATTTTCAGCTTCTTGGGATGAAAAAGTTTCGGATAGATTTGCGTATTCTTTTAGCGGAAACATGACTACACTTAATAACAAGGTAAATTCAGTTTTTGAACCTGGATATGAAATCTTTCAAGGACCAACCCGCACAAGTGCCGGAGATCCTATCGGTTCTTTCTATGGCTATGAAGTGGAGGGAATATACCAATCTTATGCCGATGTTTTAGCCTCACCGATAAGTACTTTGGGAAGCTATGGCCCCGGTGATTTTAAATACAGAGACATTAATGGCGATGGGAAGGTAACTACGGATGACAGGAAAGTAATTGGCAATCCAACGCCAGATTTCACCTATGGTTTAAGCACCAGTGCCACTTATAGTAATTTTTCATTAGCGATTGATTTGCAAGGAGTTTATGGCAACGAGATTTGGAGAAATTGGGGTAACGGAAGCACTTTTGCACAATTTAATTACAGAGAAGCAAGAGAGGACAGATGGACTGGCCCGGGAACTTCCAATTGGGAACCAAGATTGTCGGAAGCTTCGGGATACAACAAATTAAATTCTACCTATAATGTCGAAGATTGTAGTTACATTAGAATAAGAAACATTCAATTGGCCTATGACTTCAAACCATTCAGCATAAAAGAGGTCAATATTCAGACTATGAAATTGTACTTGAACGCTCAAAATTTATATACTTGG
>NZ_DATBVQ010000092.1:0-24695 GCF_036515215.1 Flavobacterium sp. | reverse complement strand
AGCGTTTCGAAAATCTCTTGATTCAGTTTTTTTGCGGCATCGGATGTAAAAGGCAAACGCAACATAATGAAAGCATCTGCTAGTCCTTGCACACCAAGACCAATCGGTCTGTGGCGCATATTTGAGTTTTCGGCCTCTTTTATCGGATAGTAATTTCTATCGATAACCTTATTTAAGTTTCTCGTCACTCGTTTAGTAACGGTATAAAGTGCATCGTGGTCAAATTTTCCGTTCTCGATAAACATTGGCAACGAAAGCGAAGCCAGATTACAAACCGCCACCTCATCTGCTGAAGTGTACTCCATGATTTCGGTACACAAGTTTGAAGAACGAATCGTCCCTAAATTCTTTTGGTTCGATTTACGGTTGGCCGCATCTTTATACAACATGTATGGCGTTCCGGTCTCGATTTGAGACTCTAGAATTTTCTCCCACAGCTCATGTGCTTTGATGGTTTTTCTACCTTTACCCGCTTTTTCATAGTCGGTGTACATTTTTTCAAATTCCTCACCGTAAACGTCGTACAATCCAGGGCATTCGTTAGGACACATTAAGGTCCAATTCCCGTCTTCCTGCACGCGTTTCATGAATAAATCTGAAGTCCACATCGCGAAAAATAAATCCCTGGCGCGCATTTCTTCTTTTCCTGTATTCTTTTTCAAGTCCAAGAAATCAAAAATATCAGCATGCCAAGTTTCGATATAAATAGCGAAACTTCCTTTGCGTTTTCCACCACCTTGATCTACATAACGAGCCGTGTCATTAAAGACACGCAACATAGGAACAATCCCGTTTGATGTCCCGTTCGTCCCGCGTATGTAAGAACCCGTCGCACGAACATTGTGAATAGAAAGCCCAACTCCACCCGCAGATTGAGAAATCTTTGCAGTTTGTTTCAAAGTGTCATAAATCCCATCAATACTGTCATCTTGCATAGCCAAAAGGAAACAAGAGGACATTTGGGGTTTTGGCGTTCCAGAATTAAACAAGGTTGGCGTAGCGTGTGTAAAGAACTTTTTAGACATTAAGTCATAGGTTTCTAAAACCGAATCTAAGTCATCCAAGTGAATCCCTACAGAAACACGCATTAACATATGTTGTGGTCGTTCCACGATCTTCCCATTTATCTTAAGCAAATAAGAACGTTCCAATGTTTTGAAACCAAAATAATCGTAGTTAAAATCTCTATTGTATATTATATGTGAATTTAAAAATTCAGCATTTTCTTGAATAACTTTATGTACTTCTTCAGATAACAATGGTGCTTTTTGACCATTTCTTGGATTTACATAGTGAAACATTTCATTCATCGTTTCCGAGAACGATTTGTTTGTATTGGAGTGTAAGTTAGATATTGCAATTCGAGCCGCCAATTGAGCATAATCAGGGTGTGCGATAGTCATTGAGGCTGCCGTTTCTGCAGCAAGATTATCCAGTTCAGATGTCGAAACCCCGTCGTAAAGCCCTTCAATAACGCGCATTGCCACTTTAACGGCATCTACTAAATCATTCAAACCGTAGCATAGTTTTTTAATTCTATCCGTGATTTTGTCAAACATTACCGGTTCTTTGTGACCATCTCTTTTAATTACATACATAAGCTCAATTGTTTTTAAAAAACAGAAAATCCCTTTTCTATTTTTTTGGGTATTTGTTAATTTTTTTTGGGAAGCTAATCCCGCTGTCATTCCAATCTTTGTGTTTTTTTAAAAAAAATACAAAGGATATTCCCTTCCATCGGGGCTAGGGCCTCCGGAAACCTATAAACTATTTTCTAAAAATCAGCGTCAAAAGATATTTTTTGGGCATCACCATCGGTATTCATCACACCTGATTTTTGATACTCGGCCACTTTCTTTTCAAAGAAATTTGTTTTCCCTTGCAACGAGATCATATCCATGAAGTCAAATGGGTTTGTCGTATTGTATTCTCTGTCGCAACCCAACTCCACTAACAGTCTATCGGCAACAAACTCAAGGTACTGAGTCATCAATACTGCATTCATTCCTATTAAACTTACCGGAAGTGACTCCGTGATAAACTCTCTCTCGATGTTTAAAGCGTCAACGATTATACTTCTGATTCTTTCTTTAGGCACTTTGTTCACCAAATGGTGGTTGTGCAAATGCACTGCAAAATCACAGTGAACTCCTTCGTCGCGAGAAATCAATTCATTAGAAAACGTCAGTCCTGGCATCAATCCACGTTTTTTCAACCAGTAAATGGAACAAAATGCCCCCGAGAAAAAGATTCCTTCCACGGCCGCGAAAGCAATCAACCTTTCAGCAAACGAATCTGATTCGATCCACTGCAAAGCCCAATCTGCTTTTTTCTTGATCGCCGGAAAAACGTCCAATGCATTAAATAATTCGTCTTTTTCAACCTCGTCTTTCACATAAGTGTCAATCAACAATGAATAAGTCTCACTATGAATGTTTTCCATCATGATTTGAAAACCGTAAAAGAATTTGGCTTCAGCATATTGCACTTCATTCACGAAATTTTCCGCCAAATTCTCGTTTACAATCCCGTCTGATGCTGCAAAAAACGCTAGAATGTGTTTAACGAAATATCTTTCGTCATCACTCAGTTTATTATTCCAGTCATTCAAATCCTGAGACAAATCTATTTCCTCCGCAGTCCAAAAACTAGCCTCCATTTTTTTATACCATTCCCAGATATCATGGTGCTTGATAGGAAAAATTACGAAACGATTTTTGTTTTCTTGTAATATTGGTTCAATTTGCGACATTGTAGTTGTTTGTTTTTTTGAAATTTTAACGAAATTTTAAGTATTCTGTGGATTACAAAGATTGTAAAATATTGCGGTTTTTAAAAGCCAAACTTATCCACAATCGGTCATAGTTTTTAACAAATTGAAAAAATCGTGTCGATTTCAACAACATCTTTAAAGAGCTGAAAACCATAGTTTTGTGTTTTACAAAAATACCTAAAGTACCGTAAAACATAGGATTTTAAAAAACAGGAGATAAGAAAATATTTGCAAGTCGAGATTTATTTTTTCATCTCTTGGGCTACTTTTTCAAGTTCCATATACCAATCTTCACCAAATCTTCTGACCAGCGCTTCTTTTACAAATTTGTATACGGGAACTTCGAGTTCCTGACCCAATGAACAGGCCGGATCACAAATGTCCCATTTGTCATAATTAACCGCGGCAAACTCAGTAAAATCTTTTACACGAATAGGATATAAATGACAAGAAACAGGTTTTTTCCAGTCAATTATCCCTTGATTGTAGGCTTGTTCGATACCGCACAAAGCTGTTTTACCGTCAAAAATAACGTAAGAACAATCCTTATTATCAATTAGCGGAGTTTCAAGATCGCCATCAGTACCTTTTACCCACACTCCTTGAGCTTCGATTGCGGCGATTCCCTGCTTGCGCAAGAATGGTTTTACTTTAGGGTATATTTCTTCCAAAATTTTAGTCTCCTCCTCACTTAGTGGCGCTCCGGCATCGCCATCAACACAACAAGCCCCTTTGCAGGCCGACAGATTGCAAACAAAATCTTTACTTAATATATCTTCTGAGACGATGGTTTTTCCTAATTGAAACATTGCTATGGGTACTGTGATTATAAAGCGCAAAGATAGTCAAACAAAGACAAAGCGCCCTGATTAAATATCGCTTTTAACACAACAACAATACAAAACGCAAATGAGTCCGTTTAAAAAAAAGAATGTGAAAACCTCAAAATTTAATGCTTATTAAAGGGCACAATTCGTCAAAATTTCGCCTAATCTTATACCTTTGCAACAAAAAAATAAAAAATGATAACGGATATTGACGTAAGAGAGATCGCTACGGTAGGAATGGTACTTTTTGCCGTAATTGATATTTTGGGAAGCATTCCTATTATTGTTGATTTGCGCACAAAAGTGGGACACATTCAGTCTGAAAAAGCCACCATTGTAGCCATGATTATAATGATCCTATTTCTTTTTATTGGGGAGGAATTGTTAAACCTAATTGGAATTGACGTGAATTCTTTTGCCGTAGCTGGTGCATTTGTTCTTTTTTTCCTGGCATTGGAAATGATCTTGGGTATTCGTCTATACAAAGACGAAGACGAGTCTAAAACTGCCTCTATTGTCCCAATCGCTTTTCCTTTAATTGCCGGCGCGGGAACAATGACCACTTTGCTGTCCTTAAAATCTCAATACCATACTATTAATATCATTATTGCCATCCTACTCAACATGGTTCTGGTTTATTTTGTTTTAAAAGCATCTTCAAAAATTGAAGAAATGCTGGGAAAATCGGGCTTAGGAATTATCCGAAAGGTTTTTGGAGTTATATTGCTTGCGATTGCTGTTAAATTATTCGCAGCTAATGTTAAAGGTTTGTTCGCCTAATATTTTTTTTTATAAATTTACCCTCTAATGTAGTCTGTAAAAATAATCTGATTTTTTTGGAAATACATTGAAAACGACCGTTTCCTTAATTTCATTTTTAAAATACAGCGAAAAAACAATCTTATGAAAATATTCACCAACATCTTAGTGTTTCTGGCATTGGCGCTTATTATCTTTAATATTACTTTGTTAGATTTCAACCATCCATTTCAAGGGGATAGCGCAGTCGCTTCTATTGGAATTGCGGCATCATTCTGTGCGGTATTAATTCTGCTGATTTTTAGAATGTCCAAAAAAATTGAAGAAAAAATGAATGACAAACTGTAACTATGTTTGACGTTTTAATTTTCGGGGGAGGCGTTTCCGGTATTTCATGCTCGCTTATATTGGGCTCCGCAAAAAACAAATCTTTTGTCAGTGGTAAAAAAATCGGCATATTTACACACCAAAAAACATCCTCACTTCAAGAAGCTATTTTCAACAATGCTTATGGAATCGCAGCAGGGACCTTGGGGTCTGATTTATTAAAGCAAAGCACTCAGCATCTGTCAGCTATATATCCGCACGTTAGGCAAATTCCGGACGAAAAAGTGCTTAAAATTGCGGGGGAATTTCCTGAGTTCACTATTACCACAAACAAAAACAGCTACAGATCCAAAATGATTGTAATTGCTGTTGGCGCTGCCAATACATTCTCCATTGAAGGCTTGATGCAATATATAGAACCGCATCAAAAATCGATACCCGAAAAACAAAGAATTCAGTTGCGAAACATAGACCACAAAGTGGCGGAAGGGATTTATGTGGCGGGCACCCTTGCCGGCTGGAGAAGCCAGCTCACTATCGCTTCCGGAAGCGGGGCTGCTGTCGCGACAGATATCCTTACTTTTTGGAACAATGGTATTCAGACCCATGTTCATGATAGCATTCGCTAAATACAAATAGCATATTTGGAAATTTATGTTAGATTTACCTTTTTTATAAATCTATTATATGTTATCATTTCTACTTGGGCTTATCAGACTTATCTTCTTTATCCTATACGTGTCCTTTTTTTCATTTGGCTTTTATTTGGCAAGTTTTTTTTGGGACAAAGAATCAACAGCTAAAAAAGCGCAATCATTACGTGATTTTTTAATCAGAATAACAAATCGATTTTTAGGAATTCGCACCGTTGTTTATGGTGAATCACCCCAAATTCAAGGACTAATTGTCGCCAATCACCGTTCCTATTTTGACCCAATAGTAATTGTAAGTCATATCCATGCTTATCCCGTAGGCAAGAAAGAAGTAGCATCTTGGCCACTGATAGGTTACCTCTGTAAAATATCGGGAGTGATTTTTGTTGAAAGAGAATGCCAGGACAGCAGACAAAAAACATGCGACACTATTAAGAACACCCTTAACAATGGATATTCAGTAATTAATTTTCCTGAGGGAACCACGCATGTTTTGCCCACTACAGTAGATTTTAATTGCGGCTCATTTAAAACCGCCACTCAAATAAAAGCAGCCGTTATTCCCGTGGCCATAGACTACAAAGAAAAATCGGATGCTTTCGTAAATGACGACACATTTATACCTCATTTTTTGAAATGTTTTGGGAAACTGACTACCGAAATAAAGATCACTTTTTTTCCGCCTTTATATTCTGAAGACGCTGAGTACTTACTAAAGACATCTAAAGACATGATAGACCAGGAACTTATCCGTTTCAGAGAAGATTGGGATAAGGAAAATTAAACGTTTTCATAATACTGCACTTTAACTTTTATCCTTTAAGACCGCTTTAATCATAGCATCTTCCTTGAGCACAATTTCATAATAGTTACTCTCCCCATACAACTGTCTGGCAAATTCGGCCGTGAGGTACCGCTTCACTATTGCCTTACTGTTTGCTAACTTTATGTCCAATCCGTTTTCGTATAGCTTATTTTGAAAACGGTTAAAATACAAATTGCTGTCGTTCATTTTAGAAACAAAACCCTGAAATGAAAATCCTTTAAATACACTTCTGTTTTGATCCAGTTGCTCAAAAACAAAGTTACCCACGATACCCGATTGCATTAAATAAACGATATTTTCATCACCGTGTTCCACTTCAAGCGGTATAAAAATATCCGGGACTATACCGCCGCCGCCATATACGATCTTTCCCTTTGGCGTTTTGAATTTCAAACTATCCACAACTTTTATACTGTCTTTTTCGTAGAGCTCCCCTTTTTCAAAACGAGATTCTGATTCTTTATAATATTGTTCATTCCCTTTGGAATAGGGTTTTTGAATGGATCGCCCGGTAGGTGTATAATATCGAGCAACGGTCAATCTAACTGCTGAACCGTCCTCAAAATCCATTTCGCGTTGCACCAGTCCTTTTCCGAAAGACCGACGACCCACGATAGTTCCCCGATCATTATCCTGAATGGCACCCGCAAGAATTTCGCTGGCAGAAGCACTATTTTCATTGATCAATACGAACACATGCCCATTCAGAAAATCTCCCTTTTTGGTGGCATAGGTTTTTTTGACACTGCCCCTTTTGTTTTTGGTGAAAACGATTAATTGTTTATCCTTCAGTAATTCATCTGCAATCTCGATGGCTTCATCCATGTAACCACCTCCGTTATCCCTAAGATCGATAACGAGTGTTTTCGCGCCCTCTTTTTTTAATTTGGAAAGCCCAGCCTTAAATTCTTCGAAAGTGGTCTCGGCAAATCGATTAATTTTTATGTAACCCACGCTTCCATTCAAGAGTACCGCAACATCTACACTTTTCAAAGGAATGACATCCCTTTTGATTTTTACTTTTATTTTCTTTCGTTCTGATTTTCTATAAATCGTCAGTTCAACAACAGAACCTTGTTCTCCCTTTAAGTTAGCAAACAAACTGTCGCTTGGCAATTTACGCCCAAAAAGCTTGGTTTTTCCAGCATATAAAATTCTGTCACCCGCTTTAATTCCCGCTTTTTCCGAAGGGCCATCTTCAACGGGTTTTATGATCGCTAAGGAGTCTTTGTACATATAGAAGTTAACCCCGATTCCCACAAAGTCCCCTTTCATGCTCTCGGCGATCTGGGCCTGCTCACTTGGCGGCATGTAGGCAGAATGGGGATCTAACTGTCCCAAAATATTATCGACAGTTATGTTTACGATGGAATCCGTATTGACATCATCCACATATTCATTGTCAATAAAATCAATCAGTTTATTGAGTTTCGTTTTTGAAGTATTATTTGCCGAAAAATAATTTTCGTTAGATGAGTTCAAAAGCCCGCCCAGCGCAAACCCCAGTGCAAGAGTGGCGCCAAATAGTATGGGAAGGTATTTGATATTCGTTTTCATTTATTCTTCAAGTGTCGGGATATGCTCAACAACCACTCCCGCTTTTAATAAAAACTGAATTCCTGAATCGTCACGGTATCCTTTATGATACACCACCCTTTTTATTCCGGATTGGTGTATTAATTTACTGCACTCTTTGCAGGGCGAAAGGGTGATATACAAGGTCGCCCCTTCACAGGACTGAGTGGATCTCGCCACTTTTAGGATTGCATTTGCCTCCGCGTGTAAAACATCCCAACGAGTTAATCCTTCTTCGTCTTCACAGCAATTTTCAAAGCCGGAAGGCGTCCCGTTATAACCATCAGAAATTATCATTCGGTCACGAACGATTATCGCGCCCACTTGTTTCCGTTTGCAATACGACAAAAGCCCCCACTCCGTGGCAATCCTAAGATACGCTTTATCGTATTTATTTAACTTTTTTGTCTCCATTTTTATCTTATCCAAATTTCATTTCCAATTATCATTGGCAGTACAACTCCTATTACGAATGCCGAAAACACCAATGCCCAATCCCTTTTTGAGAATCTAAAAACGGTCTGTACAATATACGACAAAATCAGAACAATAAAAACCACCACAATTTGCGCAGCTTCAATTCCCAATGCGAATTCAGACAAAGGCAATAATTTGGATAAGGCACTTCCTCCAAGAATCGATTTGAAGTAGTTTGAAAAACCTAATCCATGTATTATCCCGAAAAACAGCGTAATGAAAAAAATCAGGTTCAACCCTTCTTTTCTGTTTGATTTCCCCGCAGTAAATAGATTGTAAAGTGCAGTGATTAAAATGGTTATCGGAATCAGTAATTCCACCACGCTTACTTTGATGGCAATAATACCAAAAACCGAAAGCAATAAAGCCATTGTATGACCTATCGTGAACAGTGAAACCAGAAGCACTATTCTCTTCCAGTCTTTAAATGAAAACGGAATAGCCAATGCGATTAAGAACAAAACATGATCATACGAATGCACATCCAAAACATGCTTTAATCCTATTTGAAAATAAATCCAAAATTGTGACATAGGTTAAAAATTTAAATTGATAAAGGGGCTGTAAACATACGATTAATTTTGAAAATGACTGAATTGAAGATACAAATCCTCCATTAAATTTTCATTAAAAACGATGCTAATTAAAGAAAAAATTAAAAAGAAAATTAATATTTTAAAAATTGAATTATCTTTGTCCAATATAAATAAAAAATTAACTATGTCATTTTCAGATTTATTTGATAGCGAATTCAAACAAAGAAATAAAGGTCACTTTTCCTCCATTGTAAGACTAGCATTAGCGGACGGTTTTTTTGCCCCTGAAGAAAAAGAATTTTTGGACAAATTAGCTATTCGATTAGAAATTTCTCCGGCAGAATATGAAGAAATTTTAGAGAATCCTTCAAAATACCCGATCAACCCTCCTTACTTATACGCGCAACGTTTAGAGCGTCTGTACGACTTGGCCAGAATGGTAAATGTAGACCATGTACTTGGGGACAAACAGGAAGTTATGTTGAAAAAACTTTGTTTAGGTATCGGATTTACCCCCGAAAACGTAGATGTGATTGTTGCTAGCGCATTATCGCTAGTAGATAAAAAGGTGGATTTAGATGACTTCCTATTGGAAATGCAAAAACATGAATAAGTAGAAATAAAAAAAGCCCTAATAAAAATTAGGGCTTTTTTATTTTTAGTATTTGCTTAATTTGGCGTCATGCATAAATTCTTCTGCTTTTTCGACCATATTATAGCTCCCGCAGAAAAACGGGACACGTTCATGTAATTCGGTTGGTTCAATTTCCATTATTCTTCCAAAACCATCTGATGCCTTCCCTCCGGCCTGCTCTACAATAAACGCCATTGGATTGCATTCGTACAACAGTCGTAGTTTCCCTTTTGGTGCCTTAGAACTCGTCGGATATATGTAGATCCCTCCTTTTATCATGTTTCTATGGATGTCTGATACTAGACTTCCTATGTAACGAGACGTATATGGCCTGTCTCCCTCTTCTGACTGGCAATACTTAATGTAGTTTTTAACGCCTTGTGGAAAATGAACATAGTTCCCCTCATTAATGGAATAAATATTTCCGTCTTTGGAAAACTGCATGTTTGGATGCGACAAATAAAAAGTTCCGATGGCTGGATTTAATGTAAAACCGTTCACTCCATGACCGGTAGTGTAAACAATCATCGTCGATGTACCGTAAATTACATATCCCGCGGCAACTTGATTTGTCCCAGGTTGCAAAAAATCTTCCAGTGTCACTGGAGTTCCTATGGGAGTTATCCTCCTGTAAACAGAGAAAATGGTCCCCACCGAAACGTTTACGTCAATATTTGAAGAACCGTCCAGCGGATCCATCAAAACCACATATTTATTGTTGTGGCTGCTATCGCTACCTTCCACAGTTATAAATTCATCATTTTCCTCAGAAGCGATCCCACATACAATTTCGCGATTTATTAAGGTTTGAATGAAAACCTCATTGGCATAAACATCCAGTTTTTGTTGGTCTTCCCCCTGAATATTTTGCTCCCCCGCCGCTCCCACGATGTCGACTAATCCGGCTTTGTTTACTTTGTAGTTGACCACCTTGGCTGCCAATCGGATGGAGTTGATAATTCGGGATAATTCGCCAGACGAATACTGAAAGGCATTTTGGTTTTCAATGATAAATTCCCCTAAGGTCTTGTTGCGTTCTTTCATTACGAAATCGTTGTAGTTAATTTGAAGTCACAAATATCGCTTTTTTTGTGAAAATGATTTGAATAAAATTTACTTAGTTTGGCAGTATTGTATATTTGCTGATAAAATAACTAAATTAGGAGTTGAAAAAGCTTTATTTTAAGCATCTAAACCTTTAAAATTAGATTATATGAATATTAGAAAAGGAAAAGCCGAAGACATGAGTGCCGTTTTGGGCCTGATTCAAGAATTGGCGGAATATGAAAAGGAACCAGATGCGGTTTTAGTAACGGTAGAGGATTTGGTTCGGGATGGTTTCAGTCCTAATCCATTATTCCATGTTTTTGTTGCTGAAGTCGAATCAGAGATTGTAGGAATTGCATTGTATTATTATCGATACTCCACCTGGAAAGGAAAAATAATCCATCTGGAAGACCTAGTGGTTAAAGACAAGATGAGAGGCACGGGATTAGGTTATGCTTTATATTCTGAAATCATAAAACAAGGCAAGAAAGACAATGTACGCAGAATTGATTGGCATGTCCTTGACTGGAATACCCCCGCGATTGAATTCTATGAAAAATCAGGCGCAAAAGTCCTTAAAGACTGGTATCTGGCACAAATGGACGAAGAAGGAATCAATTACTTTGTCGATAATAGATTGAAATAAGTTGAAAATTATTTGTTAAAAAAATATGAGAGTATTCAAGTTTGGAGGTGCATCGGTGAAAGATGCCGAAGGGATTAGAAACGTTTACGACGTTTTGCAAAAAGTAGGTTTTGAGGATGTTCTGTTGGTAGTCTCTGCTATGGGAAAGACAACCAATGCCCTTGAAGTGGTCATAAAGGACTATTTTGACAAATCTTCCGCTTTAAAATCTTCCGTTCAAGATGTCAAAAAATACCACAACCAAATCTTATTGGATTTGTTTGAGGACGAAAAAAATGACGTTTTCAGCGCGGTACAATCCCATTTTTCAGATTTAGAATATTTTTTGGCGCATAACAAATCGCCAAACTACAATTTTGTTTACGATCAAATCGTGAGTTTCGGTGAATTGATTTCTACCACTATTTTGAGCCATTTCATGAATTTTATGGATGTCAAAACACAATGGATTGATGTTCGTAATTTCATCAAAACGAATTCAAACTACAGAGATGCAGAAGTGGATTGGGATTTAACGCAGAAAAACATTTCGAAAAACGTAAAAAGAAAAATTTTAAACATTACCCAGGGATTCTTGGGTTCTGATGAAAATAATTTCACGACTACATTAGGCCGTGAAGGTTCTGACTATACTGCCGCCATTTTCGCCTATTGCTTGAATGCTGAAAGCGTAACCATTTGGAAAGACGTTCCAGGAGTAATGAATGCTGATCCAAGGTATTTTGAAAACGCGAGTTTACTAAATCAGATTTCGTATCGCGAAGCGATAGAATTGGCGTTCTATGGCGCAACCGTTATTCATCCAAAAACATTGCAGCCTTTACAAAAAAAGGAAATTCCTTTGTACGTGAAGTCTTTTATCAATCCATTATTGAAAGGAACAAGCGTTTCTAAGGGTGTCGCTTTAGAGCCCTTTTTACCTTGCTTTATCGTTAAAAGAAACCAATTGCTGATTTCTCTTTCATCAATTGACTTCTCTTTCATCATGGAGGAAAATATAAGTGAAATCTTCGCTTTATTCCATCAATTCAAGCTTAAGGTAAACCTGATTCAGAATACCGCAATTAGTTTTTCGGTATGTGTGGAGGACAAATTTGACAATTTTAAAAGCCTAAATACCCTATTGTCAAAAAAATTCAAAGTGGATTTTAGCGAAAACGTGACATTATACACAATCAGACATTTTAATGACATGGCCACCCAAACGGTTGAACAGGGTAAAAACGTCATTCTAAAACAAGTGAGTACGGAAACGATGCAAATTGTCACCAGTGAAGATAAATGATTAAAAATTTAATCGTTATTGCATCACAATCGCCCACAATAATATAGAATACACTACTTTTGAGATATAGACGTTAATTCCTTTATGTTAAAAAAAGTATTGCTATTAGCGATGATTATTTATTTTTCTGGGTTACAAGCCCAGGAAAATAAATCATTATACAAAATAAAAAAAATCCCTGTTTCCAGAGACAGCATTCGTCTTGAAAATGAAAGTCTCAATTCGAGTTTTTTTAAGTTGCTTGACGCCAACGGTACTATTATCGACCCTTCGTTATATCAAATTTATTTTCAAAAAGGCACCTTTATTCTAAATGAAAGCGTTCCCTTAGCCTCAGATTCAATAACGGTCCAATACTTAAGATTTCCAGACTTTTTAACAAAAAAATACCAAACTTACGATTCCAGCCGAATAGTTAGTAACGATATCAATACAGAAAAACTATATAAAATTGATGCGGTTCCCACACAAAAAAAAATTCCGTTTGACGGGCTAAGTACTTCGGGAAGTATTACGCGCGGCGTTACCGTAGGCAACAACCAAAATACGGTTTTAAACTCCAATCTAGACTTGCAGATTACGGGTAAATTGTCCGAAAAAGTGAGTTTGAGGGCTTCTCTACAAGACAGCAACATTCCATTACAGGATGGCGGATACTCCCAAAAACTCGATCAGTTCGACAATGTTTTTATGGAACTGTTCAGCGACAAATGGAATCTTCGGGCTGGGGACGTGTTTCTTGAAAATCACAAAACCCAATTCTTGAATTTCAACAAAAAAGTGCAAGGGCTTTCCGCCAATTTCACTTTTGGAACCGATGAAAACAAAACTAATGTCTTTGCCGCTGCGGCCTTGGTGAAAGGCCAATACGCAAAGAGCAATTTCACTGGAATCGAAGGCAGCCAGGGACCCTACAAATTGAAGGGGACAAACGGAGAATTATACGTCCTTGTCATATCAGGTTCTGAACGTGTTTATGTAAACGGACTTCTTTTAAAAAGAGGAGAAAACAACGATTACACTATCGACTACAATGCTGGGGAAATCACATTTACGCCTTTATTTACGATAACTTCCGAAATGCGAATCGCAATAGAATACCAATACTCCGATAGAAATTACACCCGATTTGTGACACATGCCGGGGCCACCTATGAAAACGAGAAGTGGAGTTTTGGCAGTTACCTATATTCTGAAAATGACATAAAAAACCAGCCTCTGCAACAAAACCTAACTGAAGAGCAAGCCCAAATATTAGTACGAGCCGGGGACAATCCAGAACTGATGGTGGCGCCTTCTGCATATGTGGATTCCTATTCTGACAATAAAGTGTTGTATAAAAAAACTATTGTTAACACAGTTGAAGTTTTCGAATATTCAAATGACCCGCAACAGGAATTGTTCAATGTCCGATTTAGTTCAGTTGGTGCCAAAAAGGGCAATTACGTATTGAAAGACGTCTCTGCCATCAATAGAATATATGAATACGTCGAACCGATCAACTCAATTCCCCAAGGGGATTACGAGCCGATAATTCAGTTGGTGTCGCCAACAAAAATTCAAGTCGCCACCTTTTTGGGGAATTATCATCCATCAGAAAAATCAGCCGTTAATTTTGAAATAGCAGTCAGCAATAATGACAAAAATCTTTTTTCGAATAGTGACGACTCCGACAACCAGGGTTTGAGCGGAAAAGCAAATGTAAAACAGCGCCTTTTTTCGGGAATATGGGACGTTGATGCGTTTGCCAATTACCAATTTACCCAAAAAGAATTCAGATCAGTTGAACGATTTTATACTATAGAATTTAATCGGGACTGGAATCTGGAGACGACAGCCACTGGCAATCAAAGCTTATTGGTGTCTGGGCTAAACTTTAATTTGAATAAAAGCGCAGATTCCGCAAATAGAGGCTTGATAACCTACCAATTTGAAAAACTATCTTTTTCGGACAGTTTTTCGGGCAACAGGCATATTTTAAATGGCCAATATAATACCAAAAACTGGTTGTTTAAAAACCAAGGCAGCTACTTAAAAAGTGACGGAACGGTAAATTCTTCTAAATTCATTCGTAATGAATCTCAAATCCGCTATCATTTTGACAAAAACTGGATTGGCACAAGCCAACGTTTTGAAGATAATCAGGGAAAAAACAAATCCACCAAACAATTCTCTGATTTAAGTCAACGGTTTTCCGAGTATGGATTTTTCGCAGGCCGTGGCGATAGCACAAAAGTATTTGTCGAATTGGGCTTTTTGAAAAGAAAGAATGACAGTATTCAGAATGGTTTATTGCGAAGTGTAAACAGTTCGCAAACCTATTTCTTGAAATCGAAATTAATCCAGACGAACAAAAGTGACCTGGCCGTTTATGCTAACTACAGGGTGCTGGATTTTACCGACTCCACAAAAAGGAAGGAGCCTTCCCTAAATTCCAGAATCGTGTACAACGATCGTTTTTTCAATCAATTGATCCAAGGGACAACTGCCTACGAAACTAATTCGGGAACGCTACCGCAACAGGAATTCACCTACCTGGAAGTTTCCGCAGGACAAGGAGTTTACACCTGGAACGACTACAACGGCAATGGCATTCAGGAATTGCAAGAATTTGAAGTGGCTCCGTTTATCGATCAAGCCACATTCATTCGAATCTATTTACCCAATCGCGTTTACATTAAAACCCATCAAACTAAATTCTCGCAATCTTTGATTTTTAACCCAAATCAATGGCAAAACGAAGGCGGACTTAAAAAGTTAACCTCTTTTTTTTACAACCAGACCTCTTTTATCATTGATCGGAAAACAAGAAACGAAGGAAACAACTTCGAGTTGAATCCATTTTCTTCGTCGCAGCAGAATGTTTTGGGCCTGAGTTCGAATTTCAGAAACAGTTTGTTTTACAATCGAGGGAAGCAAAACCATTCTGTCACCTATTCCTATTTGCAAAACAATACAAAAAACCTACTTTCTACAGGCTCCCAAGAGTCCAAAAGCAGTTCCCACCAAGCTCAGTATTCCCATTTATATAGAAAAAGTTGGTTGTTTGGTGCTTTTGCCAAAACACTCCAAACGTCTATCCTATCAGAAAACTTTCCCGAGAAAAACTATACCTTAAAAGGCTACCAGTTAGCTCCAAAAATCAGTTATTTATTTTCAAAAAACACAAGTTGGGATATGTTTTACGAACTGCAGAACAAGGAAAATACAATAGGCGACTTAGAAACCTTATTACAGAGTCGTTTCGGAACTTCGTTTAGCTATGCAGGGCCTAACAAGATAACCATGAATGGAGAAGTTTCCTTTTACCAAAATAAATTTTCAGGCAATCCCTATTCCTCCGTAGGTTTTCAAATGCTGGAAGGCCTGCAAGCGGGTCAAAACATAACATGGAGGCTGCTCGTGCAGAAGAACATCACACAATTTTTGGACATTAACCTAAATTATCAGGGACGAAAGAGCCAAACAAGTAAAGCTATCCACACCGGAAACATACAATTAAGGGCTTATTTTTAAATCAATTAATAACTTAATACTTTGGTAATGTAGCATGTATATTTACAAATCCATTGTTTATGTAACTTGTCACGAAAAAAGAATACAATCTATGTTGAACGATGCAAACCAAAACAACAGAACTATTTTGATTGCGCCCCTGAATTGGGGCCTGGGTCATGCGACGCGTTGCATTCCCATTATAAAAGCATTACAAGACAACAATTATATCCCCATAATTGCCTCTGACGGTATTGCGCTTGCATTATTACGCAAGGAATTCCCCTGTTTAAAATTTCTAGAACTCCCATCTTATGAGATAGAATATGCCAAAAACGGTAAAAATTTTAAATGCAAGTTGCTGAAAAACTCCCCCAAAATGATTGAAGCCATTTTGACGGAGAAAAAATTAGTAAAAACTTGGATCATCGAACATGGCATAGACGGGATAATATCAGACAACAGACTCGGTGTATATAACAAAAGTATCCCTTCCGTATTTATAACGCACCAATTAAATGTAATGACAGGAAACACCACTTGGTTAACCAGTAGATTGCACCAAAACATCATTAAAAAATATTCAGAATGTTGGGTACCTGATATTGAAACATCACCAAATTTAGCCGGAGAACTCAGCCATATAAAAAATAATTCCTTCAAGCTAAATTACCTTGGCCCTTTGAGCCGTATGCACAAAAAAGATGTACCAAAGAAATACGACCTGATGGTTATACTTTCGGGACCCGAACCCCAACGTGGAATATTGGAAGAAAAACTAAAAATTGAACTTCAACGATACGAGGGCAATGTCATTTTTATCAAAGGAATAGTGGAAAAAAACCAGACAAAGGAGCAAATTGGTAACATTTTCTACTATAATTTCATGAATAGCCGCCAGCTGGAACAAACATTCAACGAAAGCGAAATCGTCCTTTGTAGGTCTGGCTACACAACTATTATGGATTTGGCGAAACTGGGAAAAAAAGCCTTTTTCATCCCTACGCCAGGACAATACGAGCAAATGTATCTGGCCCGAAAACTAAAAGAGGAAGGCCTTGTTCCTTATGCCGACCAAGATAGTTTTATTATTGAAAACTTGTCCGAATTAAAATTATACGATGGCTTACATTCCAGCGATCATACCGTGAACTGGGAACGATTATTTAGTGTTTTCCAGCCGTAAAGATCCAACAAATGTGAATTAAAACGATTTATGACTTCGGCACATTCCATAAAAAAACAGCCTAATCCCAGTCATATGAATGGTTTTAGGCTGTCAGTATAGCTATAAATCCTAATTAAAGTTTAGTGACCTTTGAATTGGCGTGAATATTAAATTCTTTGAACAACTCCAGCAAACTCATTGTAGCCTTGATTAAATCGTTGGTTTCCAAAAGCAAAGAGAAATACAACTTGCTGTTTTTCGGACTTGTTTCAACAGTTCTGATTCTTCCAATTTGCTTTTGAATCAAAGTGGATACCAGATCCAATATTTCATTCCTTCCATCAACAAGATTGTCAATACTGTCAAAAGTGTTGTCTTTAAAAATAACTTCTATTTTGTCAAAAAGGGCCTTTAATTCATCATCTATCCTTTTCAGGTCTCTAATTTGATTAAATTTGAGCTGTTTGTGATGATTATCAATATGATTGTAACTGTTTTGAGTGATAAAAACTAGAGACTGAATCATATCCTGCAAATAGCCCAAAATCATTATATAAAACATACTGCCTTCGACTGAGGTTTCATCAAGGTTTTTAATGAAATAATAGACATTCGTCTTCAATTCGTCGACTTCTTTTTCGAGTTTTTTCAGGGACTTTTTGTTCTCTTTTAACTTGCCTAAATCTTGAAGACCCAAATTATCAATCACATCGCTGTAAATTTCGTTCGTACTTCCGATAACGCGCGAAATCTGCGCCGAACTCTCATTAATAACCTCATTAATTGTGACAATATCCTCCCGTTTCAGCAGCAGTAAATCCTGTACTTCTTTCTCTTTTTTAGTATATTTCTTGGCACTTCGATACAGAATAATCCCCAGAGAAACCAAAAGTCCCACAAAGGCGAAAACCTCTCCTACTTTCAGTAAAAAAGCGATGACGAAGGCCGATAGAAAGGCAATAATGGCCGTGAAGAACCAACCGCCGATCACATTAAAAACACCCGCTATACGGTAAACAGCACTTTCTCTGTCCCAGGCTCTGTCAGCGAAGGAAGATCCCATAGCTACCATAAAGGTAACATAAGTTGTAGAAAGCGGTAACTTCAATGATGTACCAATAGAAATTAGAATACTGGCTACCATCAGATTGACAGCGGCACGAATCATATCAAAAGCAGGTTCGTCTTTTTTCTTTTTCCCTTTTAAATCAGGCTTTTCAAATTGCTTATCAATTCTCAGTTGAATGGCATTGGGTAAGAGATAATTAAACCATTGCCCCATATATACACTTGATCGTACGACAGACTTAGACAAAGCATTAGACGAAAAACGCTCCGTCCCCTCATCTTGTCTTGACAGATTTACTTCGGTTTCAATAACACTTTTTGCCTTTTTAGAGGTCCAGATGGTCACTACCATGACTACTCCCGCAAAGACCAAAAAGTAGAACGGCGCTACAATATTTTCATCCGCTAATCCTCCCATCATAAAAACATCTCCCGATACTCCAGAACCGCTAAAAATTTGGTAAGAATTAAATGCTGCAATCGGGACTCCGATGAAGTTAACCAAGTCATTTCCTGCAAAAGCCAAAGCTAAAGCAAAGGTTCCGATGATAATAATCACCCGAAGAATGTTGATCTTAAAAAAAGTCATCAACACTTGGGAAAGCACTGTAAAAAAGACAAAGTTTGCACCAATAATCAGAAACTGATTTTCTTTGATCCATGAATGGGTATCGGCACCTATAAAAGAAACACCTTTCAATCCTTTAATCAGGATAAAAAAGGTGATCGCTGTAATGGCGAATCCCCCAAAAATAGACCCGATGTATTTCATCCTTTTTTCGTATTGAAAAGTAAAAATCAAACGAGAAATATACTGAACAAAACCACCCAACGTAAACGACAAAACGACTGAGAGAAGGATACTGCTCACGATTTGCGTCGCTTTCTCAGTATTAATATAATTGCCAACAGTACTTAAACTGTCGCCTGACATATATATTTTGTAGAGTGCCAGACAGAACGCGGCGCCCAAAAGTTCAAAAATAATTGACACAGTGGTCGAGGTTGGCATTCCGAAGGAGTTATAAAAGTCCAGCAGTAAGATGTCTGCAATCATGACGGCCAAAAATATAATCATCACATCATTAAAACTGAACATGGCCGGAATAAAAATGCCGCTTCTGGCAATTTCCATCATTCCACTGGAGAATAACGCACCCACTAAAACCCCTAAACTCGCCACAATCATGATGGTACGGAAAGAAACAGCTTTAGATCCTATTGCCGAATTCAGGAAGTTTACGGCATCATTGCTAACTCCCACTACCAGATCCGTTATTGCAAGTATACCCAAAACAACGAGCATTACTAAATAGATTTGTTCCATAATTATTAATCTTTTTTTGAAAAGGACTGCAAAAATCGGTTAATTATTCGAAACTTACTCTTTAAATTTTTAATTTTTGTTGTTTTTGTTTTTTCTGCTCTGAAAAATGAGAATTCTAAACTGTCATTGAATTTGCTTTTCGATTGAGAAAAGCAAGCTAAATATTAGACCAAACTGCTTTACACTACATTTTCTCTGGTCAGCTTCAATACAATGTTTTGCATCACTTTTATCGCCCTAAAAATTCTGGTCGCTGTATTTGTAAATTAACGGTTATTCTTTAAAATGATTAAAGCTGATTCTCGCACAAATAGTGCAAAAATCAGCTTTAGTATTTTTTTATGTTAGGCAGAATTACTTTTTATCTATCATTTTTTCATGCTTGATTGTCTTTGCATTAATCATAAAGTAAATAGATTCGGCAATGTTGGTGCAATGATCCGCTATCCTATCGAAATGTTTCAGCGCTATAATTAAATTGGTCCCTGACACGACTGTTTTAGAATTACTCTTCATTTCACCAATGATATTCTGCGTTGCCTCAGTACTTTTGGTTCGGATACTATTATTTAAAGCAAAGATTTCCTGTATCATGTCTTCATCCATATCCTGGAAACACTCATTTGTTTTTGCTGTAATAAACTCGACTTCCCTTGCGATTTCGGTAATATTGAATTTCGAAATCAATTCATGTTTTTCCTTTATGCTTTTAGAAAGTTTAATAATACTCATTGACAAGTCACCAATTCGTTCTATTTCCTTGCTCATTTGCATGGCAGATATAATAAAACGCAAATCTGAAGCTACTGGTTGTTGCAAAGCAAACACACTTTGGCAGATATCATCAATTTTTACATCAAGTTTATCAATTTTATTTTCTGTCTTTTTAACTTCCTTCCCTTCGGAAACGGGTTCTGAAAGCACTGACTTAACCGCTTCAGCTACCTGACTTTCGGCTAAACCCCCTATTTTTATAATAATTCCCCTAAGCTTGCCTAGTTCTGTTTCTAAATGTGATGCCATTTTTATTAAAGATTTGAAGATTTAAAGTTAACCGATTTCGAGTACAATTCAAAATCAATTCTATCCGAATCTTCCTGTTATATAATCTTCGGTTTGTTTTTTTGCCGGTTTTGTGAATATTGATTTCGTTTTATCATATTCTATCAAATTACCCATATAGAAAAAAGCGGTGTTATCACTCACGCGTCCGGCCTGTTGCATATTATGCGTCACAATAACTATGGTGTACTTGTTTTTCAATTCGTAAATCAACTCTTCGATTTTAGAAGTTGAAATGGGGTCCAAAGCGGATGTAGGCTCATCCATCAACAATATGGATGGTTTGATTGCCAAAGCACGTGCGATACACAGACGTTGTTGTTGTCCTCCAGAAAGCTCAAATGCCGATTTTTTAAGTTTGTCTTTCACCTCATCCCAAAGCGCCACTTGCTCTATGGTTGTTACGACACGCTCTTCAATTTCCTTTTTGTCGGTGATACCATTTACTCTTAATCCATAGGCCACATTCTCAAAAATGGTTTTTGGAAAAGGATTTGGTTTTTGGAAAACCATACCTACATTTTTACGTAAATTATCGACGTTGGTGCTATTACCATAAATGTCTGTACCGTCAATATGGATGCTTCCAGTCATTTTGGTATCATCAATAAGGTCATTCATCCTGTTTAATAAACGCAAATAAGTTGATTTACCGCAACCTGAAGGCCCTATTAATGCCGTAACGGTATTTTCTTTCATCGATAAAGAAATATCGTGCAAAGCTTGATTTTCGCCGTAGTAAAAATTTACGTTTTGTGATTCTATCTTATGCATGTTAGTTCATTTTTACTTTTTTTCCATAATATTTACGAAGAGCATTCGCCAATAAATTAGAAATTAATACAATAATAATTAAAATAAGTGCCGTACCATAGGCCATTGACCTAGACGCCTCTATATTAGTACCACTAGTGGATATTACATAAAGGTGGTAAGGTAACGCCATCGCTTGGTCAAAAATTGACGTTGGCAATTTAGGTAAAAAATATGCGGCTACCGTAAATAAAATTGGCGCCGTTTCCCCAGAAACTCTCCCTATAGATAAAATCATCCCTGTAATTATGTTAGGAAATGCAATCGGAAATACAATTTTGCTTGTAGTTTCCCATTTACTGGCCCCTAAAGCTAAACTAGCTTGTCTGAAAGTATCGTCAACTGCTTTTAAAGCTTCCTCAGTAGTTCTAATGATAACAGGCAAAACCAATAATCCTAAAGTTAATCCACCGGCCAGGATAGAGTCTCCAAAACCTAATTTGTTTACAAATAATGACATACCAAAAAGTCCAAATACTATTGATGGTACTCCAGCAAGGTTATTTGTCATTTGTTTGATGATTTTCTTTGGCCAGCCTTGTTTTACATATTCATTCATATATATGGCCGCTAATACCCCTACAGGAAACGCAAAGATCATACTTGCCAAAACCAAACAGAGTGTCCCTATGATTGCAGGAAAGATACCTCCCTCAGTCATCCCGTTTTTAGGCATTTCACTAATGAATTCCCAACTGATGGCACCAATTCCTTTTACCACAATAAAAGCCAATATCACAAATAATAGTGCCACAACAGAATAGCTTGTGAAGCTAAAAATTCCGAAGGCAACTTTTTGACTTCTCCTTTTTTTGTTTGCTAAACGATTTTCTACATTCATCTTAGTGTTTTTTATGGGATTGTCTGTTAGTAACCATTTCCACTAACATATTGATTCCGAAAGTAATTATGAATAGTATGCAACCCAATGCAAAAAGCGCTTCATAATGCAGGCCTCCATTTGCGGCCTCTCCCAGTTCCGCGGCAATAGTCGCAGGAATCGTTCGAACAGGCGCCAAAAAAGTATGCGGTATAACGGCTGCATTTCCAGTTACCATTAGGACGGCCATGGTTTCACCAATTGCGCGACCTATCCCTAAAATCGCACCAGCTGTGATTCCAGATGCCGAATAAGGGATAACCACCTTATATATCGTTTGCCAATGGGACGCCCCTAAGGCTAAACTGGCCTCTTTCATCGCGCGAGGTGTGTTTCGCATTGCGTCTTCAGAAATAGTGATAATAGTTGGCAATGCCATAATTGCTAAAACAACACTTCCTGCCAAAGCAGTTTCACCCACAGGCAAGTTAAAAATATCCTGAATCAATGGCACAATAATTACCAATCCAAAGAATCCATATACAACGGAGGGAATTCCTGCCAATAATTCTATCAAAGGTTTTAACAAATTGCGGGTTCTTTTCTTTGCTATCTCACTTAAATAAATGGCAGCAAACAGTCCTATCGGCAAGGCCAACACAATGGCACCAAAACTGACCCACAATGTTCCGTAAATTAGCGGCTTAACTCCCATTTGAGCAACTGGCTCGGCGGTAGGAAACCACTCCTCGCCAGATAAAAACTCATAAACTGAGATCTTATCAATATCCAGTTCGCGTCCTTTGAAGTCTTTGTTTTTGTATTTATCCGAGAAAAAAGCAATTATACCGGGTGTTTTTGCTATAAGTTCATTGATCTTATCCGGGAAATATTCAAAATTCTCGCCAAGCTCCTCTTCTGTATAATAATCAGTTATGTCGCTGGTCCTGAACAGAACAATTGCCTGGTCTTTCCCTCCAAGTTCTTTCCAATTCGTTATCTTCTGATCAAAAACATCCTTTATTTGTGATGGCTCCAGCTTTTTTACTTGGTTTGAATCATGAACCGCAAGCAAAAATCCTTTGTCGACAGGTTTTTTATTAAAAACTCCCGCGCCTTCAATAAATAGAAAAAAGACAATCAATACAACGGTAATACTAGTAGCAGCACTACTTAGCATTAAAATTGATTCGATAATCTTCTCTTTAATCTGTTTAAAATTTGTTTTCAAATCAGTGTGTTTTATTTTTAGCAAAACTACACTAGACATCCTCCGCTAATGTTTTCGCATCATTAACTTTATGTAAATTTAATGTTAAGGAATTATTGCCTAAGCAAATATTTAAATACGCTTTAAACAAAAAAGGTTGCCCTAGTTAGGGCAACCTTTTTTCGATATGTAAATTAACCTTTATTAATTCAACGGAACATAACCAATTTCAGAAACAGTTTTTTGTCCTTCAGGAGAAAGTGCATAATCAACAACCGCTTTTACTTTTGCAGCGTTTGCTTTGTCATACATGTAGAACAATGGTCTAGAAATAGGATACGTTTTATCTTTTGCACTTGCAACAGATGGCTCAACAAAAGTTTTCCCCTGGTCGTAAGAAACTGCCAATTGTTTTACTTCTTTTGTTTCATATGCCAATCCGATATATCCGATAGCACCTTTAGTCTGACCTACTGCTTGAACGATTGCACCAGTTGCAGGTAAGTTTAAGATATCTGTAGCATAGTTTTTCTTGTCCAATACTTCTTCTTTGAAAAACTCATATGTTCCAGAAGAAGATTCTCTTGAATAGGCTACGATTTTTTCATCAGCTCCACCAACTTCTTTCCAGTTTTTAATTTGACCAGTAAAGATTTTCTCTAATTGCTCACGAGTAAGTTTAGATACAGTGTTTGCAGGATTAACAATAACTGTCAATGCATCATACGCTATAATCACTTCTTCAATATCTTTTTTCATTTCAGAAAACTTCAATTTCTCCTCCGTTTTCAAATCTCTTGAAGCCATTGCGATATCGGTAGTCCCATCAATTAAAGCTGTCAAACCTACGCCAGATCCACCACCAACAATAGTAACGGTAATATCTGAATTTGTTTTCATTAAGTCTTCTGCTTCTTTTTGTGCCAATGGCAAAACAGTGTCGCTTCCTTTGATTGTTATAGACACCTTTGCATCATTTGCCTGAGCTCCTTTGTCTTCCGTTTTTGCTTTACCGCAACTCAACATACCTATTAAAGGTAAGATTAGAAATAATTTTGATGTTTTCATTTTATTTTTTTTGTTTGATTTAAATTTTTTACAAAAGTATAATCTTAATGTTAACTAAATGTTACGCTAGTATTATACAATGTGTTTTACACAATGATTATATTCCAATTTCAACTTGCACTCGTGCATACCAGTTTCCAGAAGTATTTCCTGTGTAGAATTTTTCATTCTCATATGAAAATTCAGTTTGAACTTTTAATTTGTGGTCTAAAATATATCTAGACAAACTGATCGCATATTCATCTACATTAGGACTAATTGTTTTAATGTCATCGCCAACTTTTTGAGTAGAAAATCGA
>NZ_DATBVQ010000091.1:0-17732 GCF_036515215.1 Flavobacterium sp. | reverse complement strand
AAAAGACTTCATTAATGCAGAAGTTCGTGATAAACACAAATATACTAGTGAAATAATTATGAACGATTTCATTTACCCTCAAGAATCAATTTTTGAACAAAACATAGAGCAGTATATCAATTCTCAATCGCAAAAATGGTTCACTGATATACTTAAAGAGCATTCTCGTGCATTTGAAAAGTTAGCATATCTTATAACATTTAGCTTTCGTATTATAGAGGGGATTGAAGATCCTGAATTATTAAATTGGGAGGAGATTGAAGAAAATAAGTTTTTTGGAGAGTTGAGATTTTTTTTAAGGAATGTTGAAATTCAATTGACGCTTCCTAGTATATTTTATAATGAGAATAAGTCATCCTTTCCCAAAAGGTATCAAGTAGAAATAAATAATGATTATGTGACAATGACTATTTTTAGTAAAGTGTTTTTGAATATTTCATTTAATTTCGATACAAATATCAAAGTTGTGGAAAATCTTGAAATCAATTTGTTTGGCCTACTATAACCATACTAATAACTTTCGCTAGCGTCCCGCTCGTGAACACAAAGCATAATAAAGAGCAACAAGAAATTTAGTTAATTAATGATTACGCTAGTTTTAAAATAATTAGCAATTGATTTTGCATGCGGGCACGAGCGTCCCGCTCGCGCTCGCGATGGGGATTTCACAGCGCAGTCCTTTTTTGCGGAGCAAAATAACTCCTACAAGAATTTAATAACGGAAATTTACATTAGAGGCAGATGGAGTTTTTAAAGAACGATTATAAATTAGCTTGAAAAACCACTTTTATAAGACTATTAATATTTATAAATTGTTAACAATCAGTTACTTAGGTTGTTAAAAATCGTAACTTTATGCGATAAAAATTAGGTTTTGTTGAAAAGAATATTCTTCCCAAATTTATTTCACCTACACAGAATTATACTCAAAATGATGAGGAGGAATCCGAAAATCCTTAAAAGAGTAGGAAATAAAAATCAAAAACAATACGTCATGAAAACAAAAATTTATTTTGGGTTTTTGGCATTACTATTTGTGTTAGGATGCTCAAATGAAGAACTCGTTGACAACCCAACTCAAGACAATTTGCTCAGCAGGAACAATGGCAATAAATCTATTCGTTTCGATGGGAATTCCACATCAAGTGATATATATTACTATTACTTAACTGAACTGAATGATGAAACGGATGCTATGTCTCTCGAAAGAGCAAAATTTATTAGGGATGGACAATTTAGTGGACATATAACTGGCTGCGGGAAGATAATTTCGAGTTCAAGCACATACAAATTCTCTGCACCTCAAGGCTTTACAAACCCTAATTATAATCCAACTGACTCTTACAATGAGTTTACTCACAATTACAATATAAGTGCTACTGGAAAAATTTCAGTAGGAAGAAGTGATAGTTGTGATATCACAATTACGGGAGTATTAGAACCTTATTATTATACATCTCCAGAATATACTGATGAAAACATATTTGGAGGACTAATTGGTGATGGAATAGCTACTATCACAAATGGAACTGGCAGGCTTAAAAATATGAATGGAACTTATTTGGTTCAAAGAAGCGGTTTTAATTTTTCTGGTATAAACTTAACTACAGGTCAAATAAGTTTATGGATAGGACAATCTATAATTCCTTAAAAGAGTAGAAAATAAAAAACAATACATTATCAAAACAAAAATTTATTTTGGGTTGTTGGCATTACTATTTGTGTTAGGATGTTCGAATGAAGAAGTCGATAACGACCCAATTGAAAATAGTCTGCTCGAAAAGGGTATTGGCGTTAATTATATTACCTTCTATGGGAATTCAATCTAGGACAATGGGGTTACTTTGAATTACCTGAATTGGCAGATGGCAGTAAATTTAAAAGAACGGAAAGTGTAGAAAGATTACAGGCTATGGCACTATAAATCCGATCTTAAGTATTATAGTTTTATATCATGTGATAAAGAGTCAAATCCTGAGTATCCCTTGCTAGCGCTAGCGGGGCACTCAAGAAAAATAAACAACCTCAGATACTATCTGGTTTTTTTTATGCTTAAATTTTACTTTCCCTTTGCACAAAGGCACTTGACTTTGAAGCCCTTTCAAAACCACCTTACAAGCCTCAACCGTCTATTGGCCTGAGCGTCTCATTTGCTATTTTAGTGAGATTAGCGTTTTTTTATCGTATTTTCGTTTAGCCGCAAATACTCATTTTTCATATGTTGAAAAACAGAGTCTCGAGAAGTTAACTTCTAGCTTCTGAAAAATTTAGATAATCAAATATAAATATGGAAATATCAACCGATAAAATTATTCACGAGATTGAAGAATCTAGTAAAACAATTCTATTAAAAACAAATGATTTTAAAAGAAAACTTAATTCTACAATATATTTTGTTGCAAACAAAGATTTAAACCATTGGAGTATCTCAAAAGAAATTGCTTGCAATATTTTTAATGTATCAAAAGTTACTGATGCAAAAATATTTTTCTACGATAATGGCTTTTTTGATGCTTTGAATCTTGAAGATGCCAAATTAGAAAAATTTGCAATATCTCAATTTTTAAATTGGGCTAAACCTTTTGAAAATATCGTGGACATTTTTTCAAAACTCAAAAAAGATCAAAAAAAGAGCAATAAAATTCAACTTCTAGTTCCCCTCGAAACTTTGGGTATGAATCATGGAGTACAAAATCAAATGAAAACATTGATGTAGATATATTTCCTAACCGCATTGAAGGAAAAGAGCTATTCATAAAAGAATATAAATATAATTCTCGCCACAAGAAATTAGTGAAAGACGCCAAACTTAAATGGAAAACTGATTGTTGGATTTGCGGTTTTAATTTTACAGAAAGATATGGAAATTTAGGAAATGACTTTATAGAAATTCATCATCTCATTCCGATAAGTGAAGGAGAAAGAGAAACAACTATTGAGGACGTCAGACCAGTTTGTTCAAATTGCCATCGGATGATTCATAAAAGAAAAAAAATGCTGACAATTCAAGAACTAAAAAATATAATAGAAGACATTCAAAAAAATAAAACTAGCCCACTGGCTTAAACATGCATCGCTAGCTCGAGCGTCCTATTGAATACAAAGCATAAAATAGCAGTATATTTACAGCAAAATGCACACTAAAACAAAAATGAAAAAATGAAAAAATTTATTACACTGGTACTCCTTCTCTTGATAGCCGCCTTTTTTTATAAATTGGCAATAAACGATACGCCTTCTCCAGAGAAAAAGATAATAGTTGATGTCTCCACCATAATCGGGAAAAACAAGACGGATGTCGAAAAGATTTTGGGCAAACCCAATAACGTTAAAATGATCAAACCAATCAACACGCCTTGTCAAGACACGGCTTGCGAACAAGCGAATTACCAGTCTGATAAATTTGAAATTGTATTTATAAACGACAAAGCGGATTGGATAACCATAAATCAGGTTTCAGAATACGAAATCAACGACAAAAGCACTGAACTGCTTGGTCTGGAAGCGACGCAGCCCACTTTTAACAGCCCTGGAAACGTCACCAAGTGGAACAACATTGAAAACATCAAAGAGCTCAGCATTTTCGATGACGGTTCGGGACATATGTCCTACATTTATATTAAAACGTTTACCGAGTAACCACAAGGAATAAAACACAATCCACCAAAAAAGCTACTGCCAGTACAACAATAAAAAAAGCCTCGAAAAGTTTAGTTTTCGAGGCTTTTTTTTTAAGTTTTAGGAAGTAAATTGAAGTTAATTACCACATTCAAATAGCGAAATCAATTAAAAAAAAAGGAATCGCAATTTAGAATATTGTAGCCCGTAGCGGAATCGAACCGCTCTTACATGGATGAAAACCATGCGTCCTAACCGATAGACGAACGGGCCTTGCTTTTCTGTTGCGGTTGCAAAAATAGTACTATTTTCGGGACGTACCAAGCCAAAACCTCAAACCGTGCAGTAAAAACAGCATTTTTTTTATTTGAAAATCATAATTAATTAAGAACTAGCACTTACGGCAAAAAAGTTTTTTTTTACCATTTGCAAATGCATCCTATGCTTTAGCTTAAAACACTGTATTTTCTCATTTCATTTATTTTAAAAGTTTTTGTAACATTTTAGATATGCTCGTATCTAAAAGACGAACACTAAAAAATAATCAAGATGAAAAAAATTAAATTCTTAATCTTAACATTGGCACTTCCCTTTTTAAGTACAACCGTTTCTGCACAAAACAAGTCTTATCCGTTTGATATTAAAATTAGTGGAAAAGGCGACCAATCCATCATTTTTATTCCTGGTTTCGCCAGTTCGGGAGCGGTCTGGGACGAGACAAAATCAAACTACGAAAAAGATTTCACTTGCTACACCTTAACAATGGCTGGTTTTGCAGGCATAAAACCACAACCAAATGCCACATTTACAAACTGGGAAAATAGTATCGTCAATTACATTAAAGAAAACAAAATTGAAAAACCAATTATAATTGGTCACAGTATGGGCGGAGGTTTAGCATTAGCGATTGCATCCGATTATCCTGAGCTTATTAAAAAAATTGTAGTGGTTGATGCTCTTCCATGTTTACAAGCACTTATAAATCCAGCTTTTACTTCAACTGAAAATCCCGATTGTTCTCAAATGGTAAATCAAATGACTTCACTAACGGAAGAGCAATTTCATCAAATACAAACCAATTCCATCTCCAGACTTGTTGCCGAAACTTCTAAACGAGAACTGGTTGTTAGTTGGAGCATAAGTTCTGACAGAAAAACATTTGCAGAAATGTATTGCGATTTTATAAATACGGATTTAAGACTGAAAATCAAAAACATAAAATGTCCATCATTAATTTTATTGGAAGACTCTTTTAAAACTGTAAAACCAGCTATCGAAGAGCAATATAAAAACCTAAATAACGCCAATTTACAATATTCAAACAAGGGATTACATTTTGTAATGTATGATGACAAAGAATGGTATTTGAATCAATTAAATAACTTTTTAAACTAATTAAAATGAAAAAAATAAACTGCTTCTTCCCAACTCAACAAGGGGTCATAATTGCTGCCGCAGTTGGAATTGCAACAAAAAATATAGTCGTGGCTATTTTTCTAATTTTAATCTTTAGTTTAGTGTCTAAACTAAAATTAATTAAACGATAAATGGAAGTGTTTGACGAAATATACAAAAGATATTGGGATAGGATATTTCGCTTGTGTATGGGTTATGTCAATGATCATAACCTTGCACAAGACTTAACACAGGAAACATTTATAAGTGTTTGGAAACAACTTCCCAAATTCAGAAACGAATCTAGTGTTGGAACTTGGGTTTTTAGAATAGCTTCCAATAACTGCTTGCGGCAAATTGAAAAACAAAATCGTTTCCCGAAAGGGCAATTACCATCAAATTTAGTCGAAGAAAAGCAGACCAATATTGAACCTCAAATACAGTTTTTATACAAATGCATTGCCGAACTTCCAGAAATTGACCGTATTATAATTTCACTTGAACTGGAGGACGTGAAACAAGCAGAAATAGCAAGCATCGTTGGACTATCGGAAGCTAACATACGAGTGAAAATTCATAGAATAAAAGAAAAATTAACACAAAAATTTACAAGCAATGAGCGATAATATAAATTTCAAAGACATCTGGGCTAAGCAAACATCCGTTGCGCCCAATTCGGAAATTTTAATATCCGAGATTAAAAAAATGAAACAATCTAATTTGAGAAAGTTAGTATTAACTAACCTTTTACTGATTGCAACTTCAATATTTATCATTTTAATTTGGATATATTTTCAACCGCAATTAATCACGACCAAAATTGGAATTATGCTTATCATTTTAGCTATGGTGATTTTCCTATTTGCTTATAATAAAAGTTATTCTCTTTTCAAAAGCCATATGAACTCACAAAGTAACAGTGATTATTTAAAAGACTTATTGGCCATTAAAGCGAAACAGAGATTTATGGAAACTACCATGATGAATTTGTATTTCATCTTACTTTCATTAGGAATTGCTCTGTATATGTATGAATATACACAGCGAATGAGTACATTTTGGGGAATCTTTACGTATGCTATAACATCAATTTGGATACTTTTTAATTGGTTCTATTTAAGGCCAAAGCAAATAAAAAAACAAAGAGCCAAATTAGACGCCATAATCGCCAAATTTGAAATGGTTAACAATCAACTTAACGTATGAAAAGTGCCTTCTCCAGAAAAATCTTGATCTAGTAAGGCTGATTTAAGATTGATTTGGCTGCCATTAGAAATATATCGCTGTGGTAAAAAACTTTGGCTTTGGCTCTAAGATTAAAAAAAAGCGCAAGAAAGCCAGTACTTACAAGAATACCCGAGGGCAAGGAATTGGGCAATAATAATTCGAAAGAAAAATCTTAACTTAGTCCCAAATTCTGCTAAAAGCTGCGGGGATGTTCCGCAGCTTTTTACAAAAAAAATGCAATTCCAACAACACAAATTTAAAAAGTCAATTATGATCAAACCAAAAACCCTTTGTTTACTGGGACTTATTTTTTTCGTAGCTAGTTATGTGCTTTTTTCTCAAGTTTCATTGAATGCACAAAAACATATCGACTTAGCTCATTGGTTTAATTTAATTGGAGCCGTATTACTATTTTCATTTAATTATGTGTTTCCTAAAAATAGGCTAAATTCCATCGCATCGGTTTTAACCGCTTTAGGTGTCATTGCCCACATTGGGCTCTGCACTATTGACTTTATTATGTGGAGTTTTGGAAATGATGATACGGGCAGAAATCTATTGAAGGAACAAATCAGCAACACGCCATTAATTTTGTATCCTTTTGTTATTATTGGACCATCTTTACTCTTTTTAGGTCTCGCGACCCACGCTTTCAATTTTATCAAAACGAATCCGATAAGTGCTATTATGGTGATAATAGGCGCCCCTTTTGTCGGACTTTCCTATTTTATCTGGAATAATGGAAATTTAATGTTAATCAGCTGTGTTGTCTTTGCATCGGGATTAGCTCTCCTTTTATACAGAAAAGAATCAAAAACTGTAAACGGACTAGCAAGCCACAGCGCAAAGTCTCCAGTTGGCCTATGCGCCGAGCCCTTGAGCACAAAGTAACACCAATGACTTTCTAAATGGACCGATCAAAGACCATACTACCCCTAATTGTTGTTGCCCAGTTTTGCTGTACCTCGCTTTGGTTTGCCGGTAATGCCGTGATGGGTGACTTGGTAATCAATTTTGGCCTTGCCGAAACTGCCATAGGCCACCTGACTTCTGCCGTTCAGTTTGGTTTTATATTGGGCACGCTGGTATTTGCACTTTTGGCGATAGCCGACCGTTTTTCCCCTTCAAAAGTGTTCCTGATAAGCGCACTGCTCGGAGCGGTCTTCAACGCGGGCATGCTTTGGGAAGGCAACAGTCTAGCCACGATCTTATGCATCCGGTTCCTGACCGGTTTTTTCCTCGCTGGAATCTACCCCGTCGGGATGAAAATCGCCGCCGATTATTTCGAAAAAGGGCTGGGAAAATCATTGGGCTTTTTGATTGGCGCCCTTGTGTTGGGTACCGCTTTTCCGCATTTATTGAAAGGTATAACCAATGTATTCCCGTGGAAATCGGTCATACTCACCACTTCTTCCCTCGCCGTTCTGGGCGGTTTGATGATGGTGGTTTTGGTTCCTGACGGCCCTTATCGCAAACAAAGCCAAGGCGTAAACTTGTCGGCTTTCTTTGGCATATTTAAAAACCGAAAACTGCGTGCTGCCGCTTTTGGGTATTTTGGGCATATGTGGGAGCTGTACGTTTTTTGGGCATTTACCCCGCTGATTCTTAAAACCTATAGCGATCTGCACCCTGAAACGACCTTTAACATCCCCATTTTGTCTTTCATGATCATCGGGATTGGCGGACTCGCCTGCGTACTCAGCGGCTACCTCTCGCAAACCTTTGGCGCAAAAAGAATTGCATTTATATCCTTGCTGCTGTCTTGTTGTTGCTGCCTTGTTTCCCCGTTCCTGTTCGCGGTCGGATCCGAAGCAGTATTCATTGCTTTCTTGCTTTTTTGGGGAATGGCCGTGGTGGCAGATTCCCCGCTATTCTCCACCCTAGTCGCCCAGAATGCCGCCGCAGAAATAAAAGGGACAGCACTTACGATCGTGAACAGCATTGGTTTCGCCATCACCATAATCAGCATCCAATTGATCAGCTCACTGAAAGCATCCACGGATTTCACCGGCATTTACGTCTTGTTGGCCATCGGTCCCATTCTCGGCTTATTGGCGTTAAGCAAAAAAACAAAATAGCATCTGGCTTTCATTTTCATAAAAATGCCCCCAGAAAGCGTATGGCTTTTTGGGGGCATTGAGTTAAACTGATAAATCAGTCTTATCCAGAACGATTATTTGAACTGCGCAGTCACATATTCAACTAAACTTTCATCACTCATTTTATTAGAAGTATTTTCCGTAGCCTCAACATTTTTATACTGTGGAGTCTCGTTTAAATATTTAATAAATTGTTCTTGCGCGGTACCGGTTCCAGTCACAAACAGTTCATCAACATTTTGCATATGCGCAGTGATGTTTTTGAATAATTTGTGAAGCGAATCCCTCTCTGCATTGTTTGCTGCGTTTTCGCTTGAATTGCTGCCTTGACCGTCCACTTTTTCGTGACCTAATATTACGAATTCACCTGAGTCTACATTTTCTCTACCTACAATTGTTGCGTGATGTGAATCCATCCAAACACCAAATTGTTTTTTATTTTTTTCTGACATAATTATATATTTATTGTTTTAATAATTGCATTAAATCAAAGGTTATTAGCCTTCGAAATTTACGGGTAATATTCTCTAAATTGTTTAAACTTCTTTTAATGTGGTGCCCACTGCCAAAACAACGAAACCAATAAGCAATAGCTCATAATTGTATTGCGATAAAATCTGGATATGCGAGAAGTGTCCGATGATTCCGAGTATACCGGCAATCAATCCTATAATCCAGGTAATTTTCTTTGGCGCTGATGGGTTTTTCATATAAATGGTTTTTAAGTTGTTCCGAAACTGATTTGTTGCGGAATAACAAAAATAAACCTAAACGTCTGTAGAACTGTAACACAATTACCTATAATGATTGCATAATTCACACGTTTTCAGAAAAATGCGCTGCTAAGGCCCCAGTATTGTTTTTTTTACACTGCTGCCATTTTGGGGCTTCATTTAAAGTTTGTTTCGTAACTTTAATCTGTTTTTAATCAGATACTTAAATACCAATCAGCAACGCCCCCCGCTGGCCATTTATAATTAAATCAAAAAAACGCAATAATTAATTTAAAACTAGAATCATGGAAAAATTTGCATTGCTGGCACGAGTGGAAGCCAAATCCGGAAAAGAAAACGAAGTCCTGGAATTTTTAAAATCATCCCTACATCTGGCAGAGGGCGAAACCGGAACGGTGAGATGGTATGCGTTTCAATTGGGGCCTTCCACTTTTGGAATATTTGACACTTTTGCCTCAGAGGAAGGACGCAAAGCACATCTTGACGGACCCATTGCCGCCGCGTTGATGGCTAACGCCACTACATTACTTGCCAAGGATCCGGTTATCGAAATGGTAGATCTTGTGGCCATCAAATAGCAACTGCAAAATGGGACGGTTTTATTTTGAATAACAAAATAAATCAATTTTAACCTTTACAATGTGATATTTTTCTTAATTTTATAAAAATCAATATATTAGTATCTTATGGGAAAATTTGTAATTACCAAAGCAGGAAATGGATCGTTCCATTTTAACTTGAAAGCTGGAAATGGCGAGACCATCCTGGCCAGCGAAGCGTACAATACTAAAGCGGCCTGTGAAAACGGAATGGAGTCAGTGCGTAAAAACGCCGCTGATGATTCAAACTACGACCGCAAAGAATCCGCGATCGGAAAGCCGTACTTTAATCTTAAAGCGGCCAACCATCAGGTAATCGGCACGAGCGAAATGTATGGAAGCGTGGCTGCAAGAGACAAAGGAATTGAATCGGTAAAGAATAATGCTGCTGAAGCAACAATTGACGATCAGACGGTCTAATTGAATTTCAAAAGACTATAAGTCCTTTAAAAAAAAACCGGTTTAATATATTAAACCGGTTTCTTTTATATTAAATTCTTACCGTAATACGATTTTTAGAACGCCTTCCGGATCGAGTTCTCCTAAATCTAATGGATTCCACCGCAGTTTTTTTCAACTGAAAAATTTTACCAAAAAAGAAACGGCCACTGAAATAAATCGTAAATTTATATGAGCTAAAAAAAATACAATCACACTGATTACCAGAATATTGCGACTTATCTAATGATCCATTGATGATGAAAACTCTAAAAACAGCCCGGATAGCCGTTATTGCATTACTATTATGTAGCCTATCGGCCAAGGCACAGCAAAAATACCAAACCAGGGAAGGAATCATAGAGGTCATTGGCTCGTATGGGGATTCCATAATCAGCGCCAACAGCAATCATTTATTTGTTTTGATCGATTATGAAACCGCCGAAATAGGATTAACAATTGATCCGGCGTCTTTGCACACCGCAACGGACTCCTTGAATGCGATACTTACCAACACATCGCTAAAGCCCATAATCCTTAGCGGAAAACTGAACATTCCGTACGTGAACACCTTACAGCATCCGGACCAGAAACTGAATTTCACGGCGCAACTGGAAATGAATAAAATGGTGAACAATATATATGCTGATGGTATACTTAAACACGTTGCCGGCAGCGATGCCCTTTCGTCCCTGCTTACGCTTAATTTTAAGCTGCGTTTAAGCGATTTCGGGATTTTCTTGCCCGAGGCTTGGGGCGACGAGATAAACGTACGGATTTATCAGGCGATGCTAAAAAAACAATGAAAGCATTCACCGATAAAGTTTCAGATGATGCAAAAAAGAGGTTTGCGTTTTACCGAAAACCTCTTCTTTATAACTTTAAAACCGGAATTTTAATAATTCAGGTTCACTCCAAAACCCACTCCCATATCACTGTCGTAATGGGTAGTTATTCCGATATTTTTACCCACAATATATTTTAGTCCCGCCATATATTCCTTATCGGTATTGACCATGAAAGCCATTCGCAATCGTTTCGAAACCGGGATATCTTCCCGCATCAACTGAAAACGGACATTCCCGTCGCTAAAAACCTCAGCCTGGGCAATGACCAATAGAGGCAAGGTATAATTGACACCTAAACTCACTACGGCGCGCTTGTCTTTGGTGTTGGCCTGACCAAATATGTTTTTCTCCACTTCGTTGATGCCCATTTTGCGGTAACGCCAGTCAAAACCAATGAAGGGCATCAACCATTGGTTTTTGTCGATGTATCTTCCTATGTGCGTTTCGATTTCGTAGCCGTGTTCCGCTTTATAGCCCAATCGCCATTCCGTTTTAAAGCTCCATCTCGCATTTTGCAGCATCGCTTCACCATCATTTCCATTGGTCGCGAAATCATTCTCTGCCATTAGGTAAAATCTGTTGCTTTCGTTTTGCAATTTCTTGTAGGCCCACTCTTTATTAGGCAAAAGCGGATTGGGAGCCGAGTTCTCGTAACTGAGAACACGATTCATCCCGGCCATCATATGGTACAAAATATGGCAGTGGAAAAACCAGTCGCCGTCCGCATTCGCGTTAAACTCGATAGTGTCGGTTTCCATCGGCATTATGTCAAGAACGTTTTTCAAGGGCGCATAATCTCCCTGCCCGTTCAAGACCCTAAAATCATGACCGTGCAAATGCATCGGGTGACGCATCATCGAATTATTATGCAATAGGATACGGACATTTACCCCTTTCTTGATTAAAATTTTATCCGATTCAGACAGGACCTTATTGTCCATGCTCCAGAGATAGCGGTTCATGTTTCCCGTTAACTCGAAATGCAATTCCCGAACGCGAGCATCTTTTGGAAGGGAAGTGATTTGCGGTGCTTTTAACATGGAATAATTGAGCGTCACAATATCTGCAGAGCTTGAATCCATGTTATCCATCGAATGGCCCATATCCATTTTTGATTCATCCATATCGTCTGATTCCATGTCCATCTTTGAATGGTCCATTTCTGGCTCATCCATGTCCATTTTCGAATGATCCATTTCGTCCGACTTCATGTCCATTTTTCCGGAAAGATGATTTGTTTCCTGTTTATTTCCTGAAATTTCGGGATACATAACCGAGTTCATATCCATTTTTTGAAGGCTCATGTCCATGCCCATGTCGTTCATGCTGCCATCCATGTTCATCATGCCGTTCATCATCTTCATCCCCTCAAAATAGTTCAGTTTCGGCAATGGAGAAACTCTCTGTTTGATGCCATCACCGATATAAAGGGAGGCTGATTTGGTTCTGTCTTCGGGAGTCGCTAAAAACTCATAAGCGGTATTATCAGCGGGAACGGTGACCACCACGTCATAGGTTTCAGAAACGCCGATAATTAGCCGGTCCACCTCAACGGGTTCCACGTCATTCCCATCGCTGGCAATGACCGTAATCTTGCCTCCCGCGTAGGTCAGCCAATAATAGGAGGAGCCGCCGGCATTGGCAATCCGCAATCGCACCTTGTCTCCCGCCCTAGATTTTCTTAAAACGTCCGCAACCGATTCGTTTTTGCCATTGATCAGGAACTTGTCGTAATAGACGTCGCTTACGTCCATCGCCAGCATGCGTTTCCATTCGTTATTGAATTTGGTTTTAAAATGGCCGCTGCTGATGGCTTCGGCATAACTTTGCGTAGTCCCTTTTTTGATGGCAAACCAATCCGATGCGTTTCGCAACATCCGCTGCACATTTTCCGGTTTGTAATCGGTCCACTCGCTCAAAACGACTGGGATTGCCGCCAAATCGTCTATCCCTTTTCTAAAGTGGGGATCGTTGTCCCTTTTTTTCAAAATCAAAGCGCCATACATCCCAATTTGTTCTTGTAAACCGGAATGGCTATGGTACCAATGGGTTCCGCTCTGCACAACGGGGAAGCTATATTTGTGAGTGGTACGGGGCGCTATAGGCATTTGTGTGAGAAACGGAACACCATCTTCTTTGTTGGGCAAAAAGACGCCATGCCAATGCAGGGAAGTTCCTTCCTCCAGTTCATTGTGCACATAGATTTCGGCTATATCCCCCTCCGTAAAGGTGAGCGTTGGCATCGGTATTTGGCCGTTGACGGCAATTGCCTTTTTGGGCTTATTGCCAAAATTAACAATCGTATCCCGAACGTATAAATCATAACGGACTGTTCGGGCTGGAGCATCCTTTTCAGATATATTAACTTTTTCATTGACTTTGGAGGTATTTACGGGAGCATTTGAATGATTTTCATGCGAATCTTTGGGTATCACTTTTTTTCGAATGGCGCTTGTTTTTTTAGGCACCGCTTTTGGCGCTTTCTTTGTCACAGCCGATTTTTTTACCGGTTTCGCTTTTTCCTTAATCAAATCCATACCACATTTGGGGCATTTGCCGGGTTTAGCGGCATGAATTTCAGGATGCATTACACAAGTATAAGTTGTAGGTTGAGTTTGTAGAATCTCAGATTTTTTTGAAACATTACCCTCATTTCTATTTTCTGCTTGCGCATGGGAATAAAATGTCAGGATCAATGCTACTGCTATTATTCTTCTCATAACTAAATTCTAATTTTTGTATTAATAATTATTTAAAATTATTACTGATGTGATTTATGCTCCTTTTTCTATTCCTTAGAATTTTACTGCTGTCCCTTTTTCATACAAAACATAGTGAACCACTTTTTGGGCAAAATATAAACCTACAGTTGCTCGATTACTTTCTTCAAGCGGTCTCGTATTTCCGTTGCAATTTCGGCAAGTTCGTCGTTTTCGACGGCCTGCATCGAAGCCGCCGGATCGACTGCGGAAACCTCTATCTGGCCCGGCACTTTTTCTTGAACAATTACATTGCAGGGCAGCATCGTTCCTATTTTGTCTTCCGCCAATAAGGCTTTGTATGCGAATGGCGGGTTGCAGGCCCCCAGAATGGTATAATTGTAAAAATCCACGTCCAGCTTTTTCTTTAAGGTCGCTTTCAAGTCAATTTCGGTCAGTATCCCGAATCCTTCCGTTTTCAAGGCTTCCGTTACCTTTTGGATCGCATTTTCAAAGCTGTCATTAATTGTTTTACTAAAGTAATATTCCATGATTGTTCTGTTTTTTAGATTAAACTCATTTCCTTTTTCTGTACCTGTGGGCAGCCACTAATAACACTAGAGCAAAAATCAAAATTGAGACCCACCAAAAAACATGCATTCCCATAAAGGAGTAGGCATCCATGTGAATCCCCCCATTTCCATGATCATTCATAATTTTTTAGGTTTAGGTTACTATTATATTAATGATGCGATTTATGTTCCTCTTCCTTTACGGGTTTGGTTTTCATTTTATTCATATCCATTTTGTCGTCCTTCATATTTTGCATCATATCCATCATCTTCCCGTTTCCCATCATCGCTTTGCACATTTCGGACATCATTGCTTTATCATCTTTGGCCGCTTCCATCATTTCCGCCATCATGCTTTTCATCATCTCCGGATTGTCCCTCATCATTGCCATCATATGCCCCATCATCATTTTTTTCATTTCCGGATTCTGATGCATCATTGCCATCATTTTAGCTTGATGTGCCTTCATCATTTCAGGATTATGCATCGTCATTTCTGACATCATGTTTTTCATCATTTCGGGATCCGCCTTCATCATTTCCATCATTTTGGCACGATGCTCTTTCATCATCGCCATTTTGGCGCTTTTGCTGCCCATCAGCATTCCCATCATTTCCTTTGACATGCTTTCATCACTGGCGATCTTGTTCATTATTTCCGTTCTCTTGTCTGAGTTTGACAAAACCTGATTTGTGGACTGGCAGGAATTCAGCAGTCCGATTAAACCGATCGACAGTACCATTTTTTGAAGTGTTTTCATGATCTTGATTTTTTGAAATTATAGCTAATCCATATTCATTACAGTTTTAATCCTCTCAGACGCAATGCATTTGCGATAACAGAAACCGAGCTGAAACTCATCGCCAGAGCGGCAATCATCGGGGAAAGCAAAATCCCGAAAAAAGGATATAAAACCCCGGCGGCAATCGGAATCCCGAGTACGTTATAAAAGAAAGCGAAGAATAAATTCTGATGGATGTTTTTCATCACCGCATGGCTCAATTTTTTAGCTTTCACGATCCCTTGCAAGTCCCCTTTCACCAGCGTTATTTTAGCGCTCTCAATGGCCACGTCCGTTCCGGTCCCCATAGCAATTCCGATATTGGCTTGAGCCAATGCCGGCGCGTCGTTTATTCCGTCACCCGCCATGGCGACGATTTTCCCTTCCGCTTGCAGCCTTTTAATTTCTTTGAGTTTATCCTCGGGCAGGCAACCCGCAATGAAGGAAGTCAAATGCAATTCGTCCGCCACGGCCTTAGCGGTGTTTTTGTTATCGCCGGTTAGCATGATCACCTCGACGCCCTGGCTCATCAGTTCTTTTATGGCGGCTACGCTGGTCGCTTTTATCGCATCGGTGATTGCTACATAACCCAAAACGGCATTGTCAACCGAAATATAAGAGACCGTCTTCCCCAGTTTTTGTTCCTCTAAAACTTTGCTCTCTATATCCTCTGAAATAGTGGACCCATTCATATCCATCAGGTCTTTATTCCCAAGAGCGACTTTTTTACTATCCACAGTACCCGTAACCCCTTTTCCGGTTATTGCCTCAAAATCTTTTGCCTCGGATAAAGAAACGTTTTTCGCTTTCGCAAAATTAACTACGGCTTGCGCCAAAGGATGTTCACTGTATTGATTGAGCGAAGCTATATTTCGCAGCAAATCATCCTCCTGATTGTTGGATGAAAACACCTTTTCCACCGACGGTTTCCCTTCAGTTATAGTCCCCGTTTTATCGGTGATCAAAACATTGACCTTGTTCATGTTCTCAAGTGCCTCGGCATTTTTTATCAAAACCCCTGACTGCGCCCCTTTGCCTACACCTACCATTACTGACATCGGAGTTGCCAATCCTAATGCACATGGACAGGCAATAATCAAAACTGCGACCGCATTTACAAATCCGTACATCAATGCCTCGCCCTCGGGTCCGAATCTTGCCCATACGAAAAAAGTAATCACCGAAACGACAACAACGACAGGCACAAAATATTTCGCAATTTTATCCGCTAAATTTTGAATGGGTGCTCGCGAACGACTGGCGCTGTTGACCATTTGTACAATTTGTGAAAGCAAGGTTTCGGAACCGATTTTTTCGGCCACCATAACGAATGATTTATTTCCGTTTAAGGTTCCTGCAACAACAGCATCGCCGATTTTTTTATCGATGGGAATGGGTTCGCCTGAAATCATTGATTCATCTATTGTGCTTTCCCCGTCGGTAATTTTTCCGTCGACCGGAATTTTCTCCCCTGGTTTTACGCGAAGCAAATCGCCTTTCTTAATGTCATGGATGGAAATCACCTTGTCCGCCCCATCGACTACTAAAGTGGCAACCGTGGGCGCTAACTTCATTAATTCCCTTATTGCCCCGCTGGTCTGGCTGTGGGCTCTGGCTTCCAATAATTGTCCCAATAAAACCAAAGTCAAAATGACTGCGGTAGCTTCAAAATAAAGCGAAACCGTTCCGCTTTCTGTTTTGAATTCAGCCGGAAAAATATCAGGAAAGAGCATCCCGAACACACTGAAGAGAAAGGCCACTCCAGTACCGATTCCGATCAGTGTAAACATGTTGAGGTTCCAGCTGACAATTGATTTCCATGCCCGGATAAAAAACATCCACGCTGCATAGAAAACGACGGGAAGAGTTAATATAAATTGCACCCAGTTCCAGATTTTGAGATCCATCAGTTGCAACAAAGGGTTGTTCGGCAGCATTTCCATCATGGAGATTATGAAAACCGGAACGGTAAACAACGAAGCCACCTTCATTTTATACAGCAAATTGAGATAAGTTTTATTTTCTTCGCTATCCACAGGTTTCATCGGAACTAGATCCATTCCGCAAATGGGGCAGGAACCGGGACCCTCCTGGATAACTTCGGGGTGCATTGGGCAGGTATAAAGCATTTTACCAACAGTTAATTCAGGGGCTTTCACCAAATCCATTCCGCATACGGGGCAGTCCCCCTCTTTGTCATACACTTTGTCCCCTTCGCAATGCATCGGGCAATAGTATTTACCGGGAACGGCAGCGGCTAACGGAACGGCTTTTTTATCCGCCTCCTTATTTGTGCCGCAACATGATTTTTCCGCTTTCTTTTCCTCTGATTCGGATACTTTTTCTAAATGCATGCCACAAACCGGACAGCTTCCTGATTTGTCGTACACTTTATCCCCTTCGCAGTGCATGGGGCAAAAGTATTTAGCGGGAGCGTTAGGCATTTCCGCCATTTTATGCTGATGCTGCTCATTATCGCCACAAGCTTTCACCTCAGCCTCCTTTTTTGTTCTGTTAGATGGCTCTTTAGGATGGCTCATTTCTATCGTATAATTTCCGGCAGCTGTTAACTCCTCTTGTAATTTTTCGGTCGGAATGTGCTTTTCCATTGTTATCGTTGCAGTTTCCGTATCCAAAGAAACGACCGCTTGAACCCCATCAATGGCGTTCAATGTTTTCTCCACTTTGGTACGACAACCGTCGCAGGACATTCCGGTAACT
>NZ_DATBVQ010000090.1:0-2905 GCF_036515215.1 Flavobacterium sp. | reverse complement strand
ATAATTTGGGACCTGCATTTCAAGCGGCAAATATTAAAACGAAAATTGTAGTTTATGATCATAATTGCAACAAACCGGAATATCCTCTAACCATTCTAAATGATCCAAAAGCGTTGCCCTATGTGGCGGGTTCGGCATTTCATCTATATGAAGGGGACATCAGCGCCTTGTCAACAGTTCACGATGCATATCCCAATAAAGATGTTTATTTTACGGAACAATATACCGGTTCCGAAGGCAGCTTTGGATCGGATTTAAAATGGATGGTAAAAAATGTTGTTATAGGTTCGATGCGCAACTGGAGCAAAAATGCGCTATCCTGGGGTTTAGCCAACGACGAGTTTTACAAGCCGTATACTCCTGGGGGCTGCAGCACCTGTAAAGGAGCCTTAATAATTGATAAAAACGGAACGATCAAAAGAGAAGTTGGATATTACATTATTGGTCACGCTTCTAAATTTGTTCCCGAAGGTTCGGTACGAATTGGGAGCAACATAAGCGGAAACTTACATAACGTAGCGTTTAAAACTCCAACCGGCAAAACAGTTCTGCTTGTCGAAAATGATGGGGAAACAACAGAAACTTTTAACATTAAACACAACCAAAAACAAGTTACGACCTCATTAAATGGGGGTTCGGTAGCGACTTACGTTTGGTAATAAAAAAACATAAAAAGACATGAAAAAAGCACTAACAGGAATGCTTATGTTGGCATCATTTTTTGCGCTGGCTCAACAAAAAAACAAGGCGAAATCTATTATGTATTCGGCCAAAAATAAAAGCGTTGTCGTTTACACCACAGCGGAAAACACTAATTTGAGATTATCCAAAACGGACACCCTGGTATTCAAAACTGCCGTACAACCACTCGAAACACAAAGCTGTGTTTTTGTAAATCCAAACAAAAAGTTTCAGTCCTTTCTGGGAATCGGTGGCGCTATTACAGATGCCAGTGCAGAGGTTTTTTCGAAATTGTCCGAAAAAAACCGAAAAGAATTGATAACGGCATATTATAATGCTGATAAAGGAATTGGATATACATTGGCAAGAACCAATATACACAGCTGTGATTTTGGCAGCGAGTCATACACTTATATAGAAGAAGGCGATAAAGACTTGAAAACTTTCAGCATCGAACATGATTTGAAAGATAGAATTCCAATGATTAAAAAAGCTATTGACGAAGCGGGGGGTAAATTGACCCTTTATGCAAGTCCATGGAGCCCGCCTGCATTCATGAAAACCACTAATAATATGCTTAGAGGAGGCAAATTGAAGCCTGAATTTTATCAATCTTGGGCAAATTATTACACTAAATTTATTGCAGCGTACCAGAAAGAGGGCATTCCTGTTTGGGGGATTACCGTTCAGAATGAGCCAATGGCAAATCAAACATGGGAATCGTGTATTTATACCGCCGAAGAGGAGCGTGATTTTTTGAAAAAATATTTAGGGCCAACGATGCAAAAGGCGGGTTTCGGTTCGAAAAAAATTACCGTTTGGGATCACAATCGTGATTTAATGGCACAACGGGCATCCGTGATTTTTGATGACCCTGAAGCCAGCAAATACGCTTGGGGAATAGGATTTCATTGGTATGAAAGCTGGAGCGGCGGAGAACAAATGTTTGATAATGTAGGTAAAATCCATGAGATGTATCCCGATAAAAACATACTTTTTACAGAAGGTTGTGTCGAAAAGTTTGATGCTGCAAAATACCAATATTGGCCGAATGGCGAAAAATATGGCGAGTCGATGATTAACGATTTCAATAATGGAACGGTAGGCTGGACTGACTGGAATATACTTTTGGATCAAAACGGAGGTCCAAACCATGTTGGAAACTTTTGTTTCGCTCCAGTCCATGCAGATGTAACTAAAGACGAACTGATTTATACTCCATCCTATTACTACATTGGTCATTTTTCGAAATTTATTCGTCCGGAAGCCAGAAGAATAAGCAGTGTTGCAAGCAGAAGTAATTTGTTGACAACTTCGTTTGCAAACAAAAAAGGGGGGATCGTAACTGTTGTGATGAACAAAACCGATGAAGAAGTTGCCTATGGTTTATTCGTCGGAAATCAAATGACCGAAATAAAAATTCTCCCGCATTCGATTCAAACATTAGTATACTAACCCTTAACAGGGCCCACTAATTTATATGGTAACAATGGATTAATCCGAATTAATAAAGCCACAATTATCGGCATTACTTTTTGCTGTGTGCTATCAGTTTGTTTTGGATAGTTTACAATAGTTCAATAGAAGTAAAATGACTTCAAAATAAAATATCATAATGAAAAAAATAGCAATAACAGTCCTTTTATTTAGCTCCATTTCGGTCTTTTCACAACAAAAAACGATTGATCAAAAGGTGGATGCTTTGCTGAAACAAATGACAATCGAAGAAAAAATCGGCCAGCTCAACCAATACAATAGTGATCTGGTAGCTACAGGGCCAATTACCATAGACAATAACAAAGAAGAAGAAATAAAGGGAGGTTTAGTGGGCTCGATGCTCAATGTCATGGGTACTTTACACACCAGACAATACCAAGAATTGGCGATGCAATCCCGACTTAAAATCCCGTTGCTGTTTGGTCAAGACGTTATTCATAGTTACAAGACTACGTTCCCAATCCCACTCGCCGAAGCCGCAAGTTGGGATTTGAAAGCAATGGGACAATCCGCTAGGATTGCCGCAACGGAAGCTGCTGCATCAGGAATTCATTGGACATTTGCTCCTATGGTTGATATTGCCCGTGATCCAAGATGGGGAAGGGTAATGGAAGGCGCGGGCGAAGATACTTTTTTGGGGTCAAAAATTGCTTACGCAAGAGTAAAAGGTTTTCAGGGAGATAAGTTGGGCGATTTGAATTCGGTTATGGCTTGCGCTAAACATTTT
>NZ_DATBVQ010000089.1:0-11996 GCF_036515215.1 Flavobacterium sp. | reverse complement strand
ACAAATGGACGGTACAAATGTAAATAGCAATCTGAAACTAAATATAAATGGTTAAATTTTCAATTGTACAGCCGCAGATTTAGAATTTATCCACGATGTAAAACAACGATATTTAATTTCTGCTTTTGCGTGATATTTCATCTCAGAATATTAACCATTTGAATATAATTCACTAACTTTCATATAGATAGACGACCCCAGAATATCTTGATTCATAAATTGAGCTTAAACAATAACGTCATGAAAATTTCTTTTGAAAAAAAAATATTTTTAGGATTTATAATCAATGTTTTAGTTGTTATTGCTTCCGGATGGATTTTTATTGCCAGACTGAACAGGCAAAGAGACATCACGATGGACACCACATTAGATTGGATAGAAGTTTCATTATTTGCCCTTTCGATCATTTTATTGGTCATCGTTTACTTTATCATTCGATCCCAATTGCATGCCAGGAAAATTTCTCAAGATTTACTTTACGAAAATAGGCAATTGCTGCAGTCTATTATTGATAACACCTCCAACCCCATCTTCATAAAAAAATTGAATGGGGAATATTTACTGACCAACAGGCAATTTGGCGATTTGTTTAAAATCTCAAATGAAGAAATATTGGGAAAAACGGATCATGATTTTCTGCCTGAAAAAGTAGCTGATGCCTACAGAAACTCCGATATTGAAGTCGTAAAAAAACTCAGGGAACTAAAAACGGAAGAGAGCATAGAGCAAGAAGATGGCAAGCATACCTATATTGCGGTGAAATTCCCTCTTTATGATGCGAATGGAAGAGTTTATGCCATAGGCGGTATTTCAACAGATATTACCGAGAGGAAAAAGATGGAAGATTCCTTAAAAGCCGCCGACAAGTTTTTCAATATGTCCCTAGACATTATGGTTATTGCCTTAAGTGATAAATTTATAAAAATCAACCCTTCCCTCAGTAAAACATTAGGTTATTCGGACGAGGAATTACTAAATCAACCATTTCTAAATTATGTACATCCAGAAGACAAGGCAATCACACAAAAGGAGATTGAGAAACTTAAAACAGGTATTTCAACAGTACAATTTGAAAACCGCTGGGTTTGCAAAGACAAATCCATAAAATGGCTCTTATGGTCCGCTTCCCCCGATCTCACAACCGGATTATTATATGCCGTTGCCCATGACGTTACTGCGCAAAAAGAAATTGAAAACTCATTAATTGTTGCCGACACTTTTTTTAATATATCCTATGATATTTTTGTAGTTGCCAGGGACGGATACTTTGTCAAAATTAATCCCGCTTTCACAAGAACTCTTGGGTACGATCAAAATGACCTAAAGAATAAACCCTTTTTATCATTGACTCATCCTGAAGACAAAAGGGCTACCATTGACGATATTAAAAAAGCGCAAAATAAAAATTCTATTTTAAGTTATAGAGCCCGTACACATACCAAGGACGGCTCCTACAAATGGCTTGATTGGACAAGTACTTTTGATATTCGAACAGGAACTATGTATGCGGCGGCGCGCGATATCACAAAATTGGTGGAGAGTGAAGCCTCCTTAAAAATGGCAGACCAGTTTTTTAGAATGGCGTTTGATATACTTACAGTTACTGAAGGTGATAATTTCATTAAAATTAATCCTTCATTTACAAAAACACTTGGATACAGCCAAAAAGATATTTCGAAAATAAAATTTATGGCTTTGGTCCATCCCGATGACAAAAACACTGTAAATCAAATCCTGGCCTCACTTTCAAAGGAAAACCCGATGGTTAATTTTAAAGATCGCGTAATATCCAAAGACGGAACATACAAATGGCTCGATTGGAATGTCAATATTGATGTCAAAAAAAATATTTTGTATTCTGCAGCACGGGACATCACTGAAAACGTCAGACTGGAAGAAGAGGAAAAAACAATAATAAACGACCTGTATGAAAATGAGCAAAAATTACGACTGATTGTTGAGAATATAGGCGAAGCGGTCATTGTTGCCAACGCCGATAAGGAAATAATTCTTGCCAACTATATGGCAAACGAAATTCTGGGCGTCTATGAGGACGACAAAATATCCACTTCTCTGACCAATCATTTCGAGATCTACTTTCCGGATGAAAAAACAATATTCCCTTCCCAAAATCTACCTATGGAGAGAGCATTAAACGGCGAAGTGACAAATGATATAGATTTAATTCTTTGGGATCCAGAAAAACGAGAAAAGAAAAGGGTGCTTATCAGCGGAAGGCCATTGGTCGATCAAGACAACAATGTGGTGGCGGCGGTGGTCACCATCAAAGATATCAGTCTTTACAAAAAACTGGAAGAAGAATTAAAAGAGACTGAATCAAAATACAGACAATTGATCGGTTTTAAGGTGGAAGACGAAAAAAAACAGGAAGACCATCCTACAGAAACAGATAAAAAATCTTTATAGCCTCTTGATCAAATTATCCTTAACGTCATCGAACCATTCTCGCTTGAGTATGCTTAAAATGATTGTATCCCTTCGAATGTCACTATCAAAAGTGGGCATGTGATTTCTCAAAATGCCTTCTTCTTTACAACCGATGCTTATCATAGCAGCGATACTGCGAACATTTTTGTTGTCAGCCCTAAATTCAACGCGCTCCATGCCCAATTCTTCGAAGGCAAATTGCAACATCAAAAATTTGCAGTGTTTGTTTAAACCCGTTCCTCGAAACTGTTTCCCATACCATGTAAAGCCTAATTGCAACGTTTTAAAATCCAAATTAATGTCGTAGAAACGGCTGCTTCCCGCAAACTTTCCACTTTTTTTATCGAAGACAATAAACGGGAATTGCGTTTTATTTTCCCTGGCTTTAACAGCCAATTGAATATAGTTGATCAGGTTTTCCTTTCCATTGGCTTGCACCAAAGAATACTCCCAGGTTTCTGGCTCATTGAGGGAAATCTCCAATAGATTGTCGGCATCCGTCTCTTGTAGTGGTGGAAGCAAAACATGCTCGTCTTCAAGGACTATATTCTGGTTAAAATTGAAATTCATTCTCGACTATTTATGAATTGGATTTACAAACTAAAAAAGCATCAAGAAATTAAGCGAAACTACCTAATAAACTTAATGCTCTATTCTATTTTTTTGAATCAAATAAAAAATTATTCGCTCATTTCGTCGTAACGTTCAGGGACTTGCGGGTCATACAGAGGACATTTGAACTCTTCCATAATATTTACTATTGTGTCCATTGTTTTCCCTTCGGTACCGTAGCAGTCTATTTTTACGCTTTGCGGAGTCGTTCTTATATGAAAAGCACCTACTCCGCTGTTATTTTTCCAACTGGATTCGTCTACTTTTTCCCATTTTGAGAACATAGAAGCGATTCTATTCAAGATGACTTGAACAGGAAGTTCTTCCAGACCTTCAATATCCGCTTGTTCTTCCGAAATTATCTCATAAACCTCATGATGGTTCAGATAAATTCCTTCCAGATATTTCCAAAATACTAATTCGTACATACGTTTATTTTTTAGCCCCGATAGCAGCGGCATCCTTTATGTTCTTTCTTTAGGAACATAAAGATAGAGCGGAGAGCGGGATTAGCTTCGGGTAAATCAGCCAATATTAATATTCAAAAGTTCCGTATTCGCTGCTGATGGTTAGTTTCTTGTTATCGGCCGCTTCCACTCTACCCACGATTTGTGCATCGACGTTGAATGATTTTGAAATGGCAATGATGTCATTTGCAACTTCTTCAGGAACGTAAATTTCCATACGGTGACCGCAATTGAAAACTTGGTACATTTCTTTCCAATCCGTTTTAGACTGCTCTTGGATCAATTGAAACAAAGGCGGCACCGGAAATAAATTGTCCTTTATGATATGTAGGTTTTCCACAAAATGCAAAATCTTGGTTTGTGCTCCTCCACTACAATGCACCATTCCATGAATGTCATCAGATGAATATTTGTCTAAAATTTTCTTGATAATCGGCGCATAAGTTCTGGTTGGCGAAAGCACCAACTGTCCCGCATCGATCGGGGAATTTTCTACGGGATCCGTCAATTTTACCTGTCCCGAATAAATCAATTCTTCAGGAACGGCAGCATCGTAGCTCTCAGGGTATTTAGTGGCCAAATATTTCCCAAAAACATCATGACGAGCAGACGTAAGCCCGTTACTTCCCATTCCTCCGTTATAGCTTTTCTCGTAAGTTGCCTGACCAAAAGAGGCCAAACCTACTATTACGTCACCCGCCTTAATGTTGGCATTATTGATCACTTTAGAACGTTCCATACGAGCCGTTACGGTGGAATCTACAATAATGGTACGAACGATATCACCCACATCAGCAGTTTCCCCGCCAGTTGAATGAATGGTCACGCCAAAAGAATCGAGTTCTTTGATTAGCTCCTCAGTTCCATTTATGATAGCTGATAAAACTTCCCCAGTAATCAAATTTTTGTTCCTTCCGATTGTCGAAGAAAGCAAAATATTATCGGTTGCGCCTACACACAACAAATCGTCAATATTCATGATCAAAGCATCTTGTGCAATCCCTTTCCAAACAGAAATATCTCCCGTTTCTTTCCAGTACATATAAGCTAAAGAAGATTTAGTTCCCGCTCCGTCAGCGTGCATGATTAGGCAGTAGTCTTCGTCCTGTGTTAAATAATCAGGGACTATTTTGCAAAAGGCCTGAGGAAACAATCCTTTATCGATGTTTTTTATGGCGTTATGCACGTCTTCTTTGGATGCCGAAACACCGCGTTGCGCATATCGTTTACTAGTATCTGAACTCATGTAGTGTAGTTGTGTAAGTTGTTTTTAGGCAACCAGGTTGTGCGGGCAAAGATAAATATTTTTTTGGGTTTTGCCTTGCCCATTCGGTTGTTTAGTTAAATGTACCAGATCTCTTTAAAATATCATTTTATTTCATTAAATTTACTATAACGTCTTAAAAATTAGCGTTTTAAATTCTTTTTTAAAAGAATAACAACTGATAATTTAGACGATTTATTTTTATATTTTCAAATGGGTTTTTCAACAAATTTCAAATAAAATAGCAGATTTGTATGTCTGACAAATATTATTCTTGGAATAAATCATAAAAAGTGGAATCCAGCAACCACTCAAAAAAACGGGGCCATACCGAAAAGCCATAGGAGTAGGAAACAAAAACATACAATATTATGCCTAAATACGTAATTGAAAGAGAGATTCCCGGTGCCGGTAAACTGAACGCCGAACAATTGAAAACAATCGCACAGACTTCCTGCGGAGTATTGGGTAAAATGGGACCACAAATCCAGTGGGTTAACAGCCAGGTTACCGAGGACAAAATCTACTGCACCTACATTGCCCCTAACGAGCAAATGGTCCGCGAACACGCCAAATTAGGCGGATTCCCTGCGAATTCAGTGAGTCAGGTGTTTGCGACTATCGACCCAACTACTGCCGAAGAAACTATCTAGCCCAAATTGCAATAATTAAATAAATAATTCAGTAAAATAAACTGTTTTAAAATTCCATGTGGAAATATATTGACAAAGCCCTAAATAAAAAAACAAATTCAATTTTATAACTTTAAAAAATAATTAAGATGAAAAATGCAGTTAATTGGTTTGAAATTCCAGTAAAAAATTTAGATAGGGCAAAAGCCTTTTACGAAACAGTTTTAGGAGAAAAAATGCAACCTATGGAGGCAATGGGCATGAAATCAGCTTTCTTCCCTGCGGACATGGAACATGGTATTGGAGGCAGTATTGTGGAAAACAAAGAATACCAACCGTCAGATAAAGGCACTTTAGTATACCTCAACGGTGGTGAAGATTTGAGCATTCCACTAGCGAAGGTCGAAAAAGCGGGCGGTAAAGTCCTTATGCCAAAAACTTCGATAGGTCCCAATGGTTTTATGGCTCAGTTCACAGACACCGAAGGAAACAAAGTGGCATTTCATTCTATGAATTAGCCCGACAGATATGAATCACTTGGAAACCATTTGTTTCCAGGCTAAACAAAAATCAAAAAAAATGCCTATCTGAAACAGATAGGCATTTTATATTAAAACTATAATTGATATTATTTAGTAAATAACAATTCTCTGTATTTAGTTAATGTCCAAAGTTCATTGTCAACCAAAAGCTCCAGCTTATCGCAGTGCTCGCGGATGATTTCGAAATAAGGTTTTACATTATCACAATATGCTTCCGCCATTTCCTGACCGTCAGTCAAAACATTCGCTTTCTTTCTTTCGTTAGTCATCTCAACAACTTTGGAATTGATTCCTTCGATGTGTCCTGAAATTTCTTTGATCAAAATAATTTGTTCTTTGGCGATGGTTTCAAAATCAGCTCCGAAGATATCTTTCAATCCTTTTACGTTTTCAATCAAAGTATTTTGGTAACGAATAGCAGTAGGAATTACGTGATTTGTTGAAATATCACCTAAAACTCTACCTTCGATTTGAATTTTCTTAGTGTACTCTTCCAATTCAATCTCATAACGCGCTTCCACCTCAATATGGTTCATGATTCCCAATTCAGAAAACAAATCTAAGGCTTGTTTAGAAGCTCTTGCTTTCAATGCTTGTGGAGTCGTTTTGAAGTTGCTCAAGCCTCTTTTCGCCGCTTCTATTTCCCATGCTTCACTGTAACCGTCTCCTTCAAAAAGGATTTTTTTAGAATGTTTGATGTATTCTCTTAACACATTAAAGATAGCATCATCTTTCTTCATGTCCTTAGCATCAATCAATGCATCAACCTCAACTTTAAAATCTCTTAATTGCTTTGCAACTATAGCGTTCAAAGTAGTCATTGAGTTAGAACAGTTTGAATTAGAACCTACAGCTCTGAACTCAAATTTATTTCCTGTGAAGGCAAATGGTGATGTTCTGTTTCTATCTGTGTTATCCAAAAGAACATCCGGAATTTTACCCACCACGTTTAATTTTAGATCTGTCTTTTCTTCCGGAGACAATTTACCTGCGGTAACGCCTTCAAGTTCGGCCAAAACTTTAGTCAATTGTTCCCCGATAAATACTGAGATGATTGCTGGTGGCGCTTCATTTGCCCCAAGTCTATGGTCATTACCTGCTGTTGCAATGGCTCCTCTTAACAATGCTTCATTATCATTTACCGCTTTAATTGTATTGATAAAGAAAGTCAAAAATTGCAAGTTGCTCATTGGTGTTTTACTAGGACTCAATAAGTTAACCCCCGTATCTGTCGCCAATGACCAGTTATTGTGCTTCCCTGAACCGTTTACGCCTTTGAAAGGCTTTTCATGGAACAATACTTTCAAGTCATGACGTTCCGCCACTTTTTCCATCACATCCATCAACAAACAGTTGTGATCTACCGCTAAATTTGTTTCTTCAAAAATAGGTGCCAACTCAAATTGATTTGGAGCTACCTCATTGTGACGCGTTTTTACCGGTATTCCAAGTAACATACATTCTTGTTCCAGATCTCTCATATACGTTAAAGCACGAGTAGGAATAGAACCAAAATAATGATCGTCCAATTGTTGTCCTTTGGCAGAAGTGTGACCTAACAATGTCCTTCCGGTCATCATAAGATCTGGACGAGAATAAGCCAATGCTCTATCGATCAAGAAATATTCTTGCTCCCAGCCTAGGGTTGCAGTCACTTTCTTTACATTCTTATCAAAATATTTACACACTTCCGTAGCCGCTTCATCCATTACTTGTAAAGCTCTCAATAAAGGAGTTTTGTAATCTAAAGCTTCGCCGGTGTAGGAAATAAAAACTGTCGGGATACATAAAGTAGTTCCAAAAATAAATGCCGGAGATGTGGGATCCCATGCAGTGTACCCTCTTGCTTCAAATGTATTTCTGATTCCACCATTTGGGAAACTAGACGCATCCGGCTCTTGTTGAACCAATTGCGCTCCGCCAAACTTCTCAACTGGGTCACTACCGTCATAAGATGTTTCAAAGAAAGCATCATGTTTTTCTGCAGTTGCTCCCGTAAGTGGTTGAAACCAGTGGGTATAATGTGTCACACCTTTAGAAAGGGCCCATTCTTTCATACCCATTGCGATATAATCCGCTAGTTTTCTATCTATTTTAGTCCCATGTTGAACAGCGCCTTGTACTCCTTTAAAAGCATCAGAAGTCAAATATTGCTTCATTGCTTTATCATTAAACACATTTGATCCGAAAAGAATCGATTTTCTACCGGTTTCTTCAAATTTAACTGGCTTTCTGGTTGATGCTTCTCTCAAAGCTTGAAAACGTATTGTTGACATAAAAACTTATTTTATAGATTAAACCCCTATTATTTTGGTGCAAATATATACCAATTATTACTTTTATGAAATTTTACCTCTATTATTTATGGGTAACGTTCTAAAAATAATCAAATTCACAATAATATCCTTCTATAATATCAAGATGCTAATTTTAGGCATCTATTTTTTCAATTTTCCCATTTCGATAAATTAAGAACCCCATTTGACTAAAAACCCAACTTTATTCAAAAAAATGTGGAGGATAACAATCAAAAAGTATCTTTGTCGAACTTTTAAAAACTCGATTTATGATTGTCTGGATTTCATTCTTTATTGTCATTTTAATTATTCTAGCTCTGGATCTGGGAGTTTTCAATAAAACGCCTCATATCATCAGTACAAAAGAAGCCTCGAAATGGACTACTATCTGGATAACACTATCTTTCTTGTTTTCTGGCGTGATATATTGGGTTTATGACAATAACTACATTTCGAATCCGGATGGGCTGAAACCCATAGCGGCATCGATAAAATTCATTACGGGATATCTAATAGAATTATCTTTAAGTGTTGATAATATATTTGTTATCGCAATCATTTTTTCGGCATTTAAAATTCCGCAAAAATATCAGCATCGGGTTTTGTTTTGGGGCATTCTGGGGGCAATCATTTTCAGGGGCTTGATGATCTTTTTTGGTGTGCTGCTCATCCATAAATTTTTCTGGGCAACGTACCTTTTCGGTTTCTTCTTGATTTTTACGGCAATGAAAATGTTGTTTACTAATGGTGATGAAAAATTCGAACCTAAAAAATCGTTTGTTTACAAAAGCCTTAAAAAGCTGATGCCAATCTCAAATCATATCGATAAGGAACATTTTTTCGTAAAAAGACGCCATATCACTGCAGCAACCCCTCTTTTTGTGGCGCTTGTGGTAATAGAGGTAATGGATGTCGTTTTTGCCATTGACAGCGTGCCCGCAATTTTAGCCATAACAAGCGATCCTTTTTTAGTGTTCAGCTCTAATATTTTTGCCATATTGGGATTGCGATCGATGTATTTTTTCTTAGCCAACATGCTGGAAAAATTCAGCTATTTAGAGTTCAGTCTGATTGCCATACTGAGTTTCGTGGGACTCAAAATGCTGCTTCATGAAATTGTGGAGATTCCGGAATGGCTATCACTAGCCGTTATCGCGTTATCGCTCTTGGCAGGAATCGTGGTTTCATTGCGGATGAGTAAACTTGAAAACACGAAGAAAGATATTTAGAGACTTGAAAAAAATCGCATTGGATTTATATCATAAAAAAAGGAACCTTTGGGTTCCTTTTTTTATTTACTTATAATTCCTTAAAAATTAATGCTCTGAATTTGGCTTTCCTTAATGTTCAAAGCCGCCATAACCTCAGCATAATTATTTTTGTTTATCGAAGCTGAAAAGTCTCCCGGAACGATAACAATACGAAAGGTTTGATTGTCTATATACTGCGGCGTTAAGCTCAGATCATACGTACCTCTCACATAAATCGTAAAATCTTCTTTACTGAAATCAAAGTCATAATTTACAGTCCCTTGCGGTGGCGCTGGGGAAACGGCATTTGGGATAAGTCTCCAAATGGGTGTGTTTGCATCAATAGTTCCGGTCATTCTGTAAATCAATATCACATCGGAAGCAAATATTTGGGGGGTCAATGTCTGAAAAATAGAATATTCATCAAATGTGACAAATTCCAAGTCTACATTTTTAAGTTCAAACACCTCTGCTATTAAACCATCTTGCCCGTCTAATCCATCAAATCCCGGAGGGCCTTGTGGTCCTTCACAACTTGAAATCACAATCATTCCGATAACTGCCAAAAATGTACTAATCTTTTTCATAACGTATTTTTTTTTAAAAGGTTGTTTTTTACTAATTTTTCAACTCATTAATTGCATTAAAACTATTTCAATAAAAATTGTTCTATAATCAATCAGCTATTCATAAAGTTACAAAAAAAAGGAACCCTTTCGATTCCCTTTTTTAAGAGATTTCATTATTTAAGTTCAGTTTTCTGAATTTGACTGTCTTTTAAGTTCAAGGCCGTAATCACATCGGAATAGCTCTCTTTGTTTACTGTTTTGGCATAACTTGCCGGTACAATCACAATTCGCAAAACCTGATTCAACCTAAATTCAGCAGTCACGGATTGTAAATCACTACCCACCATATAAATGTCGACATCTCTATTGGTGTAATCAAATTTATAACCAAAATCAAGTGCTCCGTTGCTAAAATAATAGGTTTCGGGCAATAACTCCCATACATCACCTTGAGAATTTGAACCAGACAATCGATAGACCAATACTAAATCTGACGAATAAATAGGCGGGTTAAAAGTCACCAATCTACTGTAATTGTTATTTGAATTGAACGAAGTGGTAACTTCAAAAACTTCATTTCTTGCAATAGGCTCAATCTCAAAACTAGCAGATGTTGTGCAGCTTTGCAAAACAAACAGTCCTGCAATGGCAAAAAGTGTAATTATTTTTTTCATGATTATAATTTTTATATGTTTCTTTGATTCCTTATATTCATGAACTATGCCAAAGTTTATTTTCAATAATTAATGCAGCATCACAATATGAAAAAAAAGCTAAAACTATTTATGGTCATGCTAGGCTGCACGCCAGCTGGCAGACATACTGAGCAACATGATATTTTTTTTGGAATTGGTTCCTCCTTGAAGGAAATGATTCCGAAAATGAAATCTTTTTGGCCAGAGGCCAAAGGAAAAATCCATATCGATGCCTGGCGGGAAGTTTCCGTAGTCGATAATTTTTCGATTGAAATTGTAGCCAAAGCAGCTGTTGAAAATACCAATTCAGATCATTTGTTCTTTATCAACTTGGGCGGTTATAAGGAAAATGAATTTGAAGAGTACCACTACAAAATCCTGACCGTTGCCGGGAGCATGGGATTAGCATCCAAAAAAGCCAAAAAGAGCGCTTTCTACAAACATTGCGGTTTCAAGGGAGCAGGCGCATCACATATCGACGACAAATATGGGATCGATGTGGACGATATTTATAAGGTAACCGATATATTGGATAGCCAATTTAAAGAGCAATATGTGATAAAAATCACCAAACCGGAGCATGTTTTACAAGAAGATGTTTTACATATTGGGTATTTGAAATTGAGTAAAATTGTTGATTGATATTAACGCTCAAAATAAAAAAAGCATCCGTTTTTGCGGATGCTTTTTAGTTTAAATTGGTTTAAAATTATTTGGAAGACAATACTTTTTTAGTGCTACTACCTCTATCGGTGGTCACTTTCACAATATATACCTGTTCTCCTCCTCGATTTGATTTAAGGTCCAGTGAAATTTCTTTGTCAAAATAACCATTGGTATCCTCTTTTGAAAGTACGGAAATACCCTGTGCATTGAACACCTCAATTTTCACATCAGATTTGTAGTCAAATTTGTATTTGATTGTCAATTGATCCTTGAATGGAACAGGATGCGCTTCAAAACCAGCGAATTCTATTTTTGCTGCAGTTGGAGCAACATTTGTTTTGGAATCTGTATTTATTTGCTCCAATTGTTTTATTGGTGTATTTTTTCCAGATTCATTCTCCTCACATGTTATTCTGCTAGTATTCCCACTTGCATCCATTGCGGTATAGGTAGTTCCATTTTGATAGAGGTAAACGGTTCCTGAATCGTCGGAAGCAATAGGGTCGCCATTATTGCAATCGATCACGGGTGCTGTGCGATCAATTATAAAAATA
>NZ_DATBVQ010000088.1:0-11523 GCF_036515215.1 Flavobacterium sp. | reverse complement strand
CCGATGCAGAAATTGGCAAATATGTTACCCAGCAATTCGTCGTTCGTGACCTGCCCTGTAATCGTGCCGAAATGGTATAAAGCCTCCTTGATATCGATGGCCATCAGGTCGCTGGAGAGATTCGTTTCCAGGCCGTATTTGACTTTCTGGATCTCGTCTAAAGCTTTCAGTAAAGAATCGTAATGCCTTGTGTTAGTAACTATTGTTTCGTTGTTTCGAAGGGCTCCGGTATTTACAAAAGAAAGCAGTTGGTCCTTCAAGTCTTCGACCCCGATGTTTTCTTTGGCACTTAAAAAAATTAGCTTAAGGTTTAAGGCTTCAAGTTCTTTACGAATGGTTGCGATTTCTTTTTCCGAAAGCAAATCCAATTTGTTGATTACTACAACCAAAGGTTTTAAGGGAAATTGGTTTTTGATTTTTTCAATTTCGATGATGTATTCCGAAGTTTGAAGCTTAAACTTTAGGCGATCAAACAAATACAAAACTACTTGAGCCTGTTCGATTTTTTCGAAAGTTTTCTTAATTCCAATGCTTTCAATAACATCTTTAGTTTCACGGATTCCCGCCGTATCGATAAATCGAAACCCAATGCCTCCGATGACCAATTCGTCCTCGATCGTGTCGCGTGTCGTTCCTGCGATTTCCGAAACGATGGCGCGTTCTTCGTTCAATAATGCATTCAACAAGGTCGATTTCCCCACATTGGGTTCACCCACAATAGCGACAGGAATACCGTTTTTGATCACGTTTCCTACAGCGAAGGAATCTATAAGTCGTTTGAGGACAAACTCGATTCGGTTCAATAACTCATGAAATTGGCTGCGATCGGCAAATTCAACATCTTCCTCAGCAAAGTCCAGTTCCAGTTCAATAAGTGAGGCGAAATTTAATAACTCTTCACGCAATTTGGCTATCTCATTGGAGAATCCGCCACGCATTTGTTGCATGGCAATTTGGTGCGAAGCCTCATTATCGGAAGAAATCAAATCAGCTACCGCTTCCGCCTGCGACAAATCGAGTTTGCCGTTCAGGAAAGCCCTAAGGGTAAATTCACCCGGATTGGCCATTCGACATCCTTTGCGAAGTAATAATTGGATTATTTGTTGCTGTATGTAGGTAGAACCGTGACAAGATATTTCGATGGTGTTTTCGCCCGTATAGGAATTCGGCCCCTTGAAAATGGAAACCAAAACTTCATCCAGCGTCTTAGCCTCATCTACAATATGACCCAGATGTAAAGTGTGCGTTTTTTGCTGGAGTAAATTTTTGTTTTTAATAGACTTAAAAACACTGTTGCCAATAGCAATTGCTTCATTTCCGGAAATTCGGATTACTGCTATGGCTCCCGCTCCTGAAGGCGTGGCCAATGCTACTATGGAATCGTTGTATAACATATTTTTTTATTCTAAGGCTCAAAGGTAGTAAATCTTAAGAAGTATCTATTTTTTTATGACGGATGTGTTTTTGGAGAGTAAAAAAACCGTAAATATCTGATAATTATCATATTAATGGTGTAACTTTATGTCTATATTTGATAGATGTATCACGTAAAAACCTTTATAAGATGAAACGAATATTATTCCCAACCGATTTTTCCGAAGTGGCCACTAACGCATTTGTTCATGCATTAGAATTTGCAAAAATAGTTCAAGGAGAAATCATCTTGTTGCACACGTTCGAATTGCCCGTATTCGACAACCAGTTTTTCCCGGAAAATTATATGGTCATTTATGAATCTGTCGAGCTATCTCAATTCGATATGTTTAAGGACGAAATTCCCAAACTTAGGTCCATTGCGGAGGAACATAATTTGGGCAATATAAAAATGACGCACCGACTTATGGATGGTAGTTTGACTTATAATATTGAAAAGGCAATCAAAGAGGACAAAATAGATTATGTTGTAATGGGAACGGAAGGGGCTTCGGGATGGTCTGCCTTTTTTTCCGGGACCAACACGGGTGCAGTTCTCTCAGATGTTAGAGTGCCCCTTTTGTGTGTTCCGATGGAAGCGAAATTCAAAAAAATAAAAACGATTGGTTTTACCACAAGATTCAGGTCTAAAGATAAAAAAGCCTTGAAAAAAGTGTTGGAAATAGCAAAACTGGCCGGTGCAGACATCAAATGTCTTTATGTAAAAACCGATAAATCTGACGTTACCAAGGAAATAGTTAAAAAATGGGAGAAAGATTTCGAAGAGGAACCAATCGAATTTTTTGTGATTAGCAGTGACGAAGTCAAAGAAACCATTTTAGACTTTATTTTATATCAGGAAATTGATATTTTGACTATGCTGACCTATAAAAGAAGCTTTTTTGAGGGGTTATTCCACCCTAGTTTAACCAAGAAATTCGCCAATAATTTCGATGTACCTATATTGGCCATTCCCATAGAATAATTTTATTTTTTAGCTTTTTTCGAAGTATTATAAAGCCATTCTTATAGCTTATTTATTTGGGTAGCGCTATCTTTGTATTTCATTAAATGAGGACATGGAAATATACAGTGCCAAAAGCAAAAGTCATTCGGAAGAGTTAAACAACGTCAATAAAAAATACAACAGTGTCAGTTTCTTTAGGCTGATCAGCATAATTCTTTTTCTGGTTTCCCTTTATTTTTACCTGAAAGATAACGAAATGATCTTTCTCATTCTCGCAGTTTCCCTTTTTATGGGATTTGTATTTTTAATGCGAATCCATTCCAAACTACTTTTTAAAAGGAAGATAAAAGAAGCATTGGTAAAAGTAAACGAAGACGAGATTTCCTATTTGGATAGAAAAACAATTCCGTTTGAAGACGGAGGCGAGTTCAATGATTTTCACCATCCGTACGCTTATGATTTGGACATCTTTGGAGAACATTCCTTATTTCAAAATTTGAATAGAACGGCCACTTTTATCGGCAAGAAAAAGTTGGCAAAGCAATTGCTTGTTTTGTCCCATTCTCAAGAGATTTTGGATAACCAAGAAGCCGTAAAAGAGCTGACACAAAAGTTGGATTGGCGCCAGGAATTATTGGCTTTGGCCAAAATCACTAATGACACCGAATCCAGTTATGAAGCATTATTGAAATGGAGCAAATTTTCAAGTGCACGGTTGCCAAAATGGGCAATTATAGCATCCTACGTTACTCCAGTTTTATTTTTTGGGACATTAGTGGTCTACTTCGTCACAAAAAATTCAGCTTTCCTAACTTATCTATCCTATTTCTTTGTTATCAATTTGATCATTTTCGGCAAATTTTATCAGCGCATCCAAATAGAAATAGCCAATGCCGAAAACATAGATGAAATCATAAGCCAATACGGTTTGCTCCTTAAAAAAATTGAAGATGAAACATTCCAATCGAGAAAATTGCTTGGTTTACAACAAAAGCTGAAATTCAAAAAAGAGAAAGCTAGTCACCATCTTAAAAAATTATCAGGATTGTTTTCTAATATGGATACGGTAGCTAACCTTGTAGCGGCTTCACTATTCAATGGAACATTCCTTTTTAACCTTCATGTTTTAAAACGTTTGTTGGATTGGAAAGAAGAACATGCTGCAGTATTGGAAGAGTGGTTAGCGGTTATCGGTGAATTTGAAATGTTAAATAGCTTAGCGAATTTTTCTTATAATAATCAGGAGTTTGCTTATCCAACGTTAAATTCCGATTTCAAGATTGACTTTTCAGATCTAGGCCATCCATTATTAAACGCGCATACTAGAGTCAACAATGAGGTCAGTTTTCATCCGCAGTCATTTATGATACTGACGGGTTCGAATATGTCCGGCAAAAGTACTTTTTTGAGAAGTTTGGGTGTCAATATGGTTTTGGCGGGAATGGGATCTGCCGTGTGTGCCAGCTCGGCTAACGTGCACCCTTTGCCCATATTGGTATCCATGCGACTATCTGATTCCTTATCTGACAGTGAATCGTATTTCTTTGCGGAGATAAAGCGCCTGAAACAAATTATGGACGAACTGGAGAAGAATCCTGCCTTTGTCTTGTTGGACGAAATATTGAGAGGGACAAATTCAGATGACAAAAGGAACGGTACCATTGAAGTGGTGAAAAAGGTGATTGCGAAAAATGCCATAGGAGCCATAGCGACGCACGATATAGAAGTGTGCTTGACAACAAATGAATATCCAGATATTCTGACTAATAAATGCTTTGAGGTGGAAATCCTAAATAATGAATTGGATTTTGATTATAAGCTTCGCGACGGTATTTGCAAAAACAAAAGCGCCACTTTCCTGATGAAAAAAATGGGGGTTATTTAGGAGTACCAAGTTAAACGAAATGGAGCAAAAGCAAAAGAACCGCAATTTCTAGATGAAATTGCGGTTCTTTTAAATATAAAAATGGTTTGGTTAATAGCGTATTGAAGTACAATGATAATGATTTATATTCGAATATCAAAAATCAAATATAACAAAATCATAATTTAATGTTAACTGTTCAGCATAACCGGCATTACCAACATCGTTACCGTTTCACCATCTTCCAGTCCGTCAACAGGAGTAAGGATTCCGGCTCTATTTGGTAAGGACATTTCAAGCATAATCATATCTGACTGAAGGTTGGTTAACATTTCAGTAAGGAAACGCGAGTTATATCCTATTTGCATATCGTCACCTTGATAATCGCATGTCAATCTTTCTTCCGCTTTATTGGAGTAATCAATATCCTCTGCGGAAACGTTCAATTCAGCTCCAGCAATTTTCAAACGAATTTGGTGGGTCGTCTTATTTGAAAAGATAGCCACACGACGTACAGAGCTCAAGAATTGAGAACGGTCTATCATCAATTTATTTGGATTCTCTTTTGGAATAACCGCTTCGTAATTTGGATATTTCCCGTCAATTAAACGACACATTAAAATATAGTTGTCAAATGAGAAGGTAGCGTTCGAATCGTTATATTCGATTTTCACCTCTGCATCTGAAGCAGAAAGTATGTTCTTTAAAATGTTCAAAGGTTTCTTTGGCATAATAAAATCAGCAACCTGAGATGCCGTAACGTCGGTACGGGCATATTTTACCAATTTATGTGCATCAGTTGCCACAAATGTTAATCCCTCTGGAGAGAACTGAAAAAACACGCCTGACATCACCGGACGTAAATCATCGTTACCCGCGGCAAAAATTGTTTTGCTTATGGCAGTTGCCAAAACATCGGCAGGAACTAAAGTCACAGATGGCTCGTCTAAGTTAACCGCTTTGGGGAACTCGTCACCGGGGGCATAAGCCAAAGCATATTTTCCTGAATTAGAACTGATTTCAATTGTACTGTTCTCCTCAACCGTAAAAGTTAACGGTTGCTCAGGGAAAGTTTTCAATATTTCCAAAAGCAATTTTGCAGGAACGGCAACGCTTCCTTGACTTGTGGAATCAATAGCCAGACTTGCAGACATTGTTGTCTCTAAATCGGATGCAGAAACCGTTAATTCATTATTGTTTAATTCAAATAGGAAGTTGTCCAAAATTGGCAAAGTATTGCTGCTGTTGATAACATTACCTAAAACTTGTAATTGTTTTAATAAGTACGAACTCGATACTATAAATTTCATCTGTTTTATTTTATTTTTTGAGGTATCTATTTTAGTTTAATTTTAAAACACAATACATTTTACAAATATATCGTAAACTATCCTAGTATTGAAACTTTTTTATTAACATCTACTTACTGTATTTTCTTTTTCGGAGGTAGGTAAAAAGCAGACCAAAAAGTGTTAATATTAGAATTGGAAGCCCGATAGTTATGACTTGAATCAGGCTGTAGTTTTCGTAAACCTTTTCTTTATCCAGTAAGGGCAGATCAAGGTCCTTGCTTCGAATGTTAATAAGTCCGGTATCATCCAGTAAATAATTGACGCAATTCAGTAGAAAATCCTTGTTGTCATACAAATTCCCTGACCTTTGATCATAACCTAATTCTACAGGCTGATAATTTTTGTCCAACTGGTTTTTAGTCAAATCTCCATCGGAGACCACAATCATTTTACTGGCCTTTCCGCTTGTCGCAAAAGTCTTTTGGTCAAAAGACAGTACCCGGTTTTCGAAGACAGAATGGAAGGAACCTTCAAGTAAAATGGCGAGCGGGATATTTCCGGTATTGATATAGTGATTCGGGCTGGTTTCTTCTGCTACGATATCCAAATTAACTTCTACAGGCGTGCCTATTTTTTTCGAATAGCGAGATGTTTTTAAAAGAACGCTTTTCTTAATTCCATTTTTTAAAGTGTCAATAGGGTTGGCAAAATCGAATTTAATGCCACCAAGATTTTTTACTATTGGATGCTTACTTTCGGGATAAACCAAAGGGGCAAATTTCCAGTTGAATTCCTGATATTGTGTTGCGCTACCTTGTTCTCCTGTGGCTAATTTTATCGGACTTCCTTGCTCGTCCTTGACGATATCGGGATTAATACGGAAACCGTACTTGAAAAACATGTCGTTTAAGTTCAAATCTCGCGGGTATGCCAAGGTCGAGCCCGAAGGATTGTAGAGGCTGTCCATTTCTGCTGAAACTTGATCTATTAGCCATAATGTCTTCCCGCCGTTGATTATGAATTGGTCTAAAACTTGTTTTTCGGAATCCGAGAATGTTTCCGTGGGTTTGGCTATAATGGCCAAATCATATTTCTCTAAGGCTTCTAAAGTGCCTATTGGGCTTTTAGCTACCGAATCCAGGGTAAATGGACCAATATGATAACTTTCCCTTATTTGCAAAAGGAATTTGGCCATAAAAACATCCTGCAGCTCCCCATTTCCTTTGATTACTGCTATCTTTTTTTGCTTGTTTTTGGTGATTTTGTTTAAAGCATCGGCGATTGAATACTCCAGGTTTTGGACTGAACCAATCATTTTTTCGGTCGTCGAGGCGCCCATTTTATTTTTAAGCAAAGGGATGTTGACTTCTTTGTTGTGATAAGTTGCAATGGCCCAAGGGAAAACCATGGCTTGCGATTGCTTTCCTTTGTCATCCACAGTTATATTTACGGGCGTTAGCCCTTTTCGGTACAACTCCTTGATGTTGTCCATGTTTGAATCTTCATTCTCCAACGGATTCACAAATGTAAAAACGATGTTTTTATTGTAAGCCTGGAATTCTTCAAGCAATTGCTGCGTTTCCTGCTGCAATCGCTTGAATTCAGCGGGCAATTCACCCTGCATGTATATTTTTATCGACAGCGGTTCTTTGATCTGCTTTACGATGTTTAAAGAAGTCTCTGAAAGCGTATATCTTTTATCTGAAGTCAAATCGAAACGGTGGAAAAACATATTTCCAATTCCATTGGCAATCAATAAAACGCCAATAATTAGGACCAAGTTTTTTAAGTTACTTTTCTTTATGGGTACCATTATAATTTCAAAGATTTAAGTTTGTAAACGGTAAGCGATAAAAACAAAACCGTCAGGCTGGCAAAATAAAGGATGTCTCTAGTATCGATCACGCCGCGCCCCATGCTTTTAAAATGATCTTGCATTCCGAATGCCGCAATCATGGTAGAGTAGGACGGTGCAATTGAGGCCAAACCGTCGAATCCAAAATAAAAAAAGAAGCACACGAAAACGGAAACAATAAACGCCACAATCTGATTGTCAGATAAGGTAGAAGCGAATATTCCAATTGCGGAATAGGCTGCAATCAGGAATAATAGTCCGAAATAAGAACCAATTGTGCTCCCCATATCAATATTTCCTTCTGGCATACCTAGTCTCGAAATCACCACGACATAGATGAAAGTTGGTATGATTGCCATGACGATTAACAACAACGCTCCAAGGAATTTCCCATTTACGATTTGCCAGATGCTCAAAGGTTTTGTTAGCAACAATTCTAGGGTGCCTTGTTTTTTCTCGTCTGAAAAACTGCGCATGGTTACCGCAGGAATCAAGAAAATCAGAATCCAAGGCGATAAGGTAAAAAATGGCGTCATGTCAGAAAATCCAGTATTCAGAATGTTGTAGTCCCCTTGAAAAACCCAAAGAAACAATCCGTTGAGGATAAGAAACAGCGCAATGACCAAATAACCTATTGGAGAACCAAAAAACGATTTGATTTCGCGTAATAAAATGGCTTTCATATTTTTTGTTTAATGTTTGAAATGTTTAACGTTTTTAAATCCTATGGACTTTAAACCTTAAACTAAGATTTTATTCTAAACTCACTAATTTGTCGACGCTCCAGGCTTCGGGCTTATCGTTAAACAGTTTTTTGGTGAATGACCAAACGGCGGTAAAGAGTTCCGATTTTCTGTAATTTTCCAAATCATCTTCAGTCTCCCAATAACTGTATGTAAAAAAGATACTTTTATTGCTTTTGTCTTGGTATAATTCTAAAAAACGATTTCCTGGGGCGCTTCGGATTTTTTCCTTTACCGATTCGAAATTTTCCAGGAAAGCAGGAATATTTTCTTCGTGAAAACTCATTTTTACTATTCGTACAAACATTTTTTATTTTTTAACGGCGAAGCTCACAAGGTTTTTCGCCAAAGTTCACAAGGCAATTTTTTGTTTATTCTTCAAAATCTTAATTCTTAAATTGAATGGAAACCACATCTTGATAATTCAAGCCCAACAGGCTATTTGCAGAACCAACCTTTGAAGGGTTACTTCTGAAAATGGCAATTTCGAGGAAACCGGCTTCGTTGAAGATTGCCAATTTTTCCCCTTCATAATTCTTGATTGGATATTTTTCGGAACTGGCTATTGCGGAATAATTGGGCAAAATGGTCTTGATGTTTTTGGTTTTCATAAGAATCTCGTACGGACGGCCCTTGGCAATCTCTAAGAATTGTTTTTTGGTGATATTGGTAACCACATTCCCGAAATGGTCTATATAAATGACATGCCCTTTGAGCATATTATTGTCAATTGAGCTTCCCGCTTTCAATTCAAATACCTGCTTAATGTTATTTATTTCCCTGCCAATAACGTTCAACAAACCGCCCTTGGCGATATGACAGGCCACTTTTACAAAAACGTCCATACCGGTTGCGTCACTTTGCAGACGATCATGAATGTTTATCGCAACTAACTTTTGCGGAACAATTTTTTGCGAAAGCATGCTTAAAATGCCATTGTCGGCGGCAATAAAATAGGAATCATTCCACTGCATGACGATATGCTGGTTCTCCTTGTTCAATTCCATATCGACTCCGATAAGGTGGACCGTTCCTTTTGGAAAACTAGAATAGGCCGCGCCGATAATGTAACTTGCTTCAACAGTGTTGAATGGGTCAATATGATGCGAAATGTCGATAATGGAAGCTTCAGAATATTCAGATAAAATTTTCCCTTTCAACGCACCAACAAAGTGGTCTTTCAAGCCGTAATCGGTCGTAAGGGTAATTATTGACATAAATTTTTTTATAATTATTGGTGCAATCTAAAACTAATTTTCATTAAATTTGAGAAATGCAAATCTAATAATAGTAAATTCAAAAAAGCAAAAAACAAAAAACAAATTCCAAATAAGTAAGACAAATAATATTGTGGTTTACAAGCCAAATGGATTAGATGTGTTTATTGATTAATTTTATATAAAACTACAACATTTGAACGAAAGAATAATCGAGCTCATAGACATCGCTCCAAAAGAATTTTGGGGCGCTCAAGACACTCATCTTGAAACAATTAAAAAATATTATCCAAAACTTAAGATTGTTGCTAGAGGAACTACATTAAAAGCTTTTGGTGAAAAAGAAATTCTGGACGAGTTCGAAAAACGTTTCCAAAGATTAATGCTTCATTTTACGCGCTATAATACAATAGACAATAATGTTATAGAACGTGTCATTTTAGGCGACAGTCAAGACGATAGAAGAACCCTCGTCAACGATAAAATTCTTGTGCATGGAGTGGGTGGCAAAATAATTAAGGCCATGACCCCGAACCAACAACTGTTGGTTGATTCAATAAATAAGAACGACATGGTTTTTGCCGTCGGTCCGGCTGGAACGGGAAAGACCTATACGGGCGTTGCAATGGCCGTCAAAGCGCTGAAAGAAAAACAGGTCAAACGTATTATTCTTACACGTCCTGCGGTTGAAGCTGGGGAAAATCTAGGTTTTCTTCCGGGTGATATGAAAGAAAAACTGGATCCCTATATGCAACCCCTTTATGACGCTTTACGGGACATGTTACCCAATGAGAAATTAGAAGATTATATTCTGAAAGGGATCATCCAAATTGCGCCGCTGGCTTTCATGCGCGGAAGGACGTTGGATAATGCATTTGTAATTTTGGATGAAGCCCAAAATACAACTCATTCGCAAATGAAAATGTTCCTGACCCGTATGGGGAAAAGCGCTAAATTCATGGTTACCGGTGATCCAGGACAAATTGATTTACCAAGAAGGACCATATCAGGACTAAAAGAAGCGTTGTTGATTTTGAAAGACATCGAGGGGATTGGTATTATATACCTTGACGATAAAGATATAGTGCGCCACCGATTAGTCAAAAAAGTTATCGATGCCTACAAGTATACCGAGAACCCAGATTAGTCAGCTAGGCTGTTTTTATGGCAATAAAAATTAAACGTTATTGTTAAAATGAATAAATTTAACTTACTGTTTTATAGTGTAATATGATGTACGGCCCCAGATGGGGCCGTTTTTATTAATGAATTAACCAATTTTAAGGACTGTTTGCCGTTAAAAAAATTATATTAGCAAAAAACTATATATAGTGAAGAACGTAATCATAACAGGAGCTTCGGGTGGAATTGGGAAAGAAATCGCTTTGCATTTTGCCGAGAACGGTTGGAATGTTATTGCGACCATGCTTTGTTTGGAACATGGCAAAGAATTGCAAGGGATAAAGAACATTAGTTGTTATGTGCTGGATGTAACTTCAACAGAAAGCATTGCAACTGCCAAGAAAAAAATAGTGGAAGATTTCAAAACCATAGATGTTGTCATTAACAATGCAGGAGTGGGATACAGAAGTTTTGTAGAATTGGCGGAAGACGATGAGATCAACAACATTGTGGATATCAATTGGCTTGGTGTGGTGAAAGTATGCCGCGCATTCATCCCAGTATTCAGGGCACAAAAAAGAGGGCACTTCATAAATATTTCTTCGATTGCGGGATTGGTGAATTTACCGTTAGGGAGCTTTTACCACGCGACTAAACATGCCGTTGAAAGTTTTTCGGAATGTATGGCTTATGAATTGATCGATTTTAATATCAGTGTTTCAACCATGCAATTCGGGAATACGCCCTCCAATTTTCAAAAAAACGTCGTTAAATCAGAGCATTCTTCGCTAGTCTCTTACAATGTTTTAATGGACAAAATAAGTTTGATATTAAAAAATAAGACCGCGAAAAACACAGATTTAAAGCCACTTATCATTCGGGAATTACTGAAAATCGCTGAAAACCCGCCCAAAAACTTCAAGAGATATACCATCGGTTTTGATGCCAACAGTCTTAGTATCCTTAGGTCAAAAATGGGATATCGTTTATTTGGAAGGTTGATTAGACAATCGGTTTTGAAATAGGGTTCATTAAATGTGCATCTGATTT
>NZ_DATBVQ010000087.1:0-29856 GCF_036515215.1 Flavobacterium sp. | reverse complement strand
GCCGTAAAATTGTTTAAATCGAAAATAGAAAGAAAAATTGACGAAGCCATTGAAAAATCAATGGATTTCAAACCCAATGTATTGACTGCCTTAGAAAAAACATCTGTCCCTTTTCAGATGAATGAAGATTATGAAAGCTGGCTTCGAATTGTACCAATCGAAATATACTCGACTGCAGCGAAACTGAAAGAGGATGCTTTTGTATTACAAATGGGAATGAAATGCACCATCGAAACCTTGATCGGAAGGCAACCGGAAACAAAATTTGACGCCACTAAAATCACATTAAAACCCGCCATTAAAATCCCTAACCAAATTTCGGCCAATATTGTAGCAGTATCTACCTATCAAGATGCATCAAAGATAATTCGCAAGAATTTTGCAGGTCAAGAATTTGAATCGGGTTCTAAGAAAGTAAAAGTTCAAGATGTGTCGATCTGGCATAAAGACGGTAAAATCGTTATTGCATTAGATTTGCTTGGCTCCATAAACGGAAAAATCTATTTGTCTGGATTCCCAAAATACGCCGATGATACAAAAGAAATTTATTTCGACAAACTTGATTATGTCCTAGACACCAAAGATAAGTTGATGAGAGCGGCAAATTGGCTTGCACAAGGCATTGTTTTAAGAAAAATTCAACAAAGCTGCCGTTATTCCATTCAACCTAATCTTGAAGAAGGAAAGCAAACTATGATGGGCTACCTAAACAACTATTCGCCAATGCCCGGAGTATTTGTTAACGGAAAAATGGAAGACATTCGATTTCAAAAAATCGAACTGACGAAAAATGCGATTATTGCATTTATTACGGTAAAGGGAGAAATTAATATTTCAGTCGACGGCTTGAAGTAAATACCGAAAAGTTACTCCGATTTCTTTTTTCTGTATAATCTATATACGGCAAAACCAATACCGGCCACTAAAACATAAGGAATCAACATCAAATACACGATTCCGTCATTGACTGCCTGTGCCTGGGCTTTATTACCTTCACCACCCAGTGCAGCCCGACACATTGCGCATTGCGCATTTGCGGAAACGGAAAGAACAAAGAGGCATAAAGCGAATAAAGAAGCTTGTAATTTATTTATTTTAAACATAATAAGGAGATATCATTAAATAAACCACAACGCCCGTAATCGCGACGTACAACCAAATAGGAAAGGTTATTTTGGCAATTTTTTTATGTTTATCGAATACTTGTGCCAGCGCGCGAACATAGGTTATCAAAACTAGAGGAATGATTACAACTGATAAAACAATGTGCGTAACCAATATAAAATAATAAATATACTTTACGACTCCCTCCCCTCCGTAAGTTGTTGAATCTGAAGTCATGTGATAGGCCACATACATCCCCAAAAAGGCAACAGAACATCCTACTGCCATTTTCATCAAGCGCTCATGCAATTTCCTGTTTCCGTTTTTTATTGCCAACACGGCGAACACTAACAGTACTGCCGTAAGTCCATTTATCGAAGCATAAATGGGTGGAAGAAAACTAAGTGGCTCCACCGCGAAACCCATTTTTTTCAAATTAACACTAAAAAGCAAAACGACAACCAGAGGAATTGCAACTGATAAAAGAATAATCCATTTATTATATTTTTGCTCCAAATTTTGATCTCTCATAACATTTATTCTTCTAAAAGCACATTTATATCTTGTTGAATATCTCTTACCCCTTTTTTATCCAATCCATCGTAGTATAAGATAGGATTACCAAAATCGTCTTTTCTGCAACGAATATTTCCGTTTTTGTCTATCAAAGCAAATAATCCCGAATGCTCAAAACCACCCTTTACATCACTATTCTCCCCCGCGTACAGGTTAAAGCCTTTGTTGGCTAAATTAAAAATGTATTCCCTATCGCCTGTTAAAAAATTCCAATTTGAGGATTTAACCCCCAATAACTCGGCGTGATCTTTCAAAACCGAAGGCGTATCGTGAGACGGGTCTATGGTGATTGAAACTATACCGAAATTAGGATTGCCGAAAAATGTTTTTTCAATCAACAGCATGCTTTGATTCATTTTTGGACAAATTGAGGGACATGTGGTAAAGAAAAACTCCAATACATATACTTTTCCCTTATATGTTTCATTACTGATTTTTACGTTGTCCTGGTTGATCAATTCAAACTTGGGCGCAGGGCCTATTTTCGTCAACTTATCAGCTTCACTGTTTGCACCTGTTACCATGTCCAAGCGCGCTCCCTTTACAATCTCATTGTTTTGCATTCTGGATACAATCTTAGGAACTGCGTAAATTCCGAAAATGAGAATTACGAATGAAATCCCGATGTAAGATTTGTTTTTAAACATAAACTATAACTTTAAAGTTTTTTTGTGGCATTGTGATTTTTCTTGAGCGCAGCGCGGTATTCATATAGAATAACCTTAAAATCATCTAACATCTCATTACTCAACTCGGCGGGATGAAAAGTATCATACCCCTCCTTATAGCCTTTCTTTTCTTTTCTGCCTCTAAGATTTCGTTGCTTGTCAACAATATAGACATCTGAAGTACCCGAGTATTCATCAAGTTTTCCAACTAATTTTAACTCCCCGTAATATCGATTAATTTGGTCTGGCGTAGTAAAAACAAAATGCCATTGAGAAACATCAGTAAATTCGTCCAGCGCATCCATGATTTTCTTAATATCATCTTCTGTTCCTAAAGGGCAAATCATGACAAATTGTAAGTCCTTAAAGGTATGGTACCGCTGATAGATCTTTTCGTTAAGGTTAAATAGATTTCCTCTGTGCTTTAAAACCTCAGAACCGGCAAAACCTAAAATAGTGATTTTATTGTCTAAACTAACTTTTTCATTATTTAAAGATTCCCAATTTCCAAAATCAGCGATTTTAGGGGTGATTACGGGTAATTTCGTAAAGCCATTAACACCGGACGCAAAAAAAAGATAAGCAACGATTGGCAATACAAAAAGAATAAAAAGAACTATATTTTTTTTCATTATGTGGATATGTCATTTACGACACAAAAATAAAATAAAAAAGGGCATCCGCCGCGACGGATACCCTTTTTTTGAATTAATATATTGTTAAAAATTCCATTTGATAGTGGAATCTTTAAAAACCCCATAAATATAATTACCTTCAGTCAAAAGAATGAAAAGCAAATATAATATTAAGAATATAACCGGTAAAACAACGGCATATCTCAGACTGCTTCTTTCCCCTTCCATATGCATAAACGCATATACAATATAATACGCTTTATATAGAGTCAGCGCATAAAAAATCCAGTTAAGCAAGTTCATCCCTAAAAAATGATTTAGGTGTAAGGCCTCCGGTTTTAGTATCCCTAAAATTACCTCAACTATTGTAACAGCTGATAAGATTCCGAAAACTTTCCAGATTCTGCTGGTATTTGATACATATTCGTGTTCGTGTGACATAATAATAATCTTTAAAAATTAAACTAGATAGAATACTGTAAATACAAATACCCAAACTAAATCGACAAAGTGCCAGTATAACCCAACTTTCTCTACCATCTCATAACTCCCTCTTTTTTCGTATGTTCCAAGAAGCACATTAAAAAAGATAATGATATTAATAATCACCCCTGAAAAAACGTGAAAACCGTGAAAACCTGTTATAAAGAAAAAGAAATCAGCGAATAATTTACTACCGTATTCATTTCTTGTCAAATTCGCACCTTCAACAACATAGGTCGCTTGCCCTAATCTCAACATGGATTCCTCTCTCGTCAGGATTGTTTTGTGCTTAATTTTAGTTAAATCATGATTGATTGTAGCATCGTTCTTAGTTGCCTCATCTGCCTCATAAATAACTTCTGTACGTATCAACAAATCTGGATGCGCTTTGAAACCAGCCTGAACTTCAGCTACCGTATAGGACGGCAAAGAAGATTCACTCATGAACCACGTTGCTTTATTCCTATTCAATTGCTCTCTCTCCACAGGCAAAGTCGCCGCAAAATCAGCAAGCGCAACACGCTTTCCATCTTTGTCAACAAACTGAAGCAAACTACCTCCTTTTGTCTCGATTGCACCATATTCCCCTTTTATGAAATTTTTCCATTCCCAAGCTTGTGACCCTACGAAGATCATACCACCGATAATGGTTAAAAACATATAAACAACAACTTTGTTCTTTTTCATTTGATGACCTGCATCAACAGCCAAAACCATTGTTACAGACGAAAAAATCAAAATAAAAGTCATCAACGCCACATAATACATGGGTGCAGACACACCGTGCATAAATGGAAAGTGAGTAAACACTTCGTCAGCCAAAGGCCATGTTTCGATAAATTTAAATCTAGAAAAACCGTAGGCTGCTAAAAATCCAGAGAACGTTAAGGCATCTGACACGATAAAAAACCACATCATTAATTTACCATAACTTGCTCCCATTGGCTCATTGCCGCCTCCCCAAGTTTTTTCTTCACTATTTGCAGTAGTAACTGTCGCTTCCATAAAAGTTATTCGTTAAAAAGTTCCCAAAATTACGTTTTTTTCTTATTTAAAGAAATATAAAAATACAAATAAATAAATCCACAAGAAATCAAGAAAGTGCCAATACATCGCACCTAGTTCTATTCCAAGAGTTTGAGTCGAATTGTATTTTTGTTTAAAATCATTATAAATTATAATCAGAAGCGAAATCAATCCCCCTGCAAGGTGAATCAAGTGCACAACCGTTACGATATAAAGAAATGTCGTTGTAATTGAACTCTCCGTTCCTGTAAAATAATAGCCATTTTTTACAATCTGGCCGAACCCTACGAACTGCAAAACCACAAACAATATTCCTAAGGCTAAAGTAGCGAAAAGAAATGTAGTAGTGGCACTTTTATTGTCTTTTTGAACGGCTTTTTTAGCCAAATGAAAAGTAATACTGCATCCCATAATCACAAGGGTACTGTAATAAAAGGCAGAGGGCAATTCAAAATCCTTCAACCAATCCACTCTAGATTTGCTTACTACGAAAGCGCTTGTAAGCCCCGCAAACATCATGGTCATACTAACCATAGCAAACAACAATATCAATTTGTATGATCTTGCCGTCCTCGCCTTATGCTCGTCTTTTGTCATTATAACCTCCATAATTATCTCAAAAATTTATCAATTATATAAACGAATTGTAACAAAGTGATATACGAAACGCTCACTAGCATCAAGGTTCTTGCCGCTTTTGCGCTTCTCAATTTGTATAGTTGCACCGCATAGTAAAGCATCCATAGGCCCAGTAAAAAAACTAGGATAGCGGCGATAGGGGATATAAACAATTTTCCCGTATAGCCAAAAGAAGGCAATAATGAAGCTATAATTAGCCAAACGGTATATAAAATAACTTGTAATGCAGTGCCTTTATCCTTTTTCCCTGTAGGAAGCATGAAAAATCCCGCTCTTTCGTAATCTTCATATAAAAACCAACCAATAGCCCAAAAGTGCGGAAATTGCCAAAAAAACTGTATCAAAAACAAAGTTCCTGCCTCTATTCCAAAATCACCCGTTGCGGCAACCCAACCTAACATAAAAGGGATTGCGCCCGGGAAAGCGCCGACAAAAACAGACAAAGACGTTATTGTCTTTAACGGAGTGTAAACACTTGTATATAAAAATATAGAAATCGCACCAAACATTGCTGTTTTGGGATTAATCATATATAAAAGACCGACTCCAATTATAGTCAATAAGCTAGCTACTAACAATGCGGCAGTGGGAGACATTCTTCCGGCCGGAACAGGTCTATTCTTGGTTCTGTTCATCAAAACGTCCAAATCTTTTTCAATGACTTGATTGAAAGCATTCGAAGCCCCTACCATGCAGTAGCCGCCAACGGCAAGCATTATCAAAACAGACCACTGAAACGGATGCTCATCATTAAAACCCAGAAAATATCCCGCAATAGAGGAAAATAAAACACTGATGGCCAGTCCCGCTTTCGTGATTTCTTTAAAATCCAAAAAAACCGTTTTAAGGGAAAATGTATTTGACGTAGTATTCAATGCGGTTTTCATTAGGTTTTACAAAACTGCTGCAAAGGTACACATTACATGTAGAATTTAGATTGTAGAAATTGGATTTTTTTTCACTAATATCGATGGAGAAACACAATGCCTGCAACTACAAAATCGACGATTCAATTTATCATTGAAGCCATTTGAATTTCAGGACAGTACCCTAATAATCAAAATACCAATTAAAAACGTCCGCCCTCAATCCCAATGTGAACCAGTTCGTACTCTGATTAAAAGTGGTGGCCGTATTCATAGTAGGGTCAAAACTCCTGTATATATAACTTCCGAACAGTTTTAAATTAGTTGCGGGATTGATCAAATAGCCAGCCTGAATATCGGCTATAAAAACGGCCGTTTTATTCCCTTGTCCTACCTTTACCCCCGCATCAAAAGGTCTATTTTCATCATAATCCTTGTAGATGTTCCCTCCGTAGTTATAACTGTCTTCGGCAGTGTCAAAATCCAGCCCGCGTGTACCCGCGGTTATTTTTACATCGGCAAAATATCTACCTTCGTGATAGCGGGCAATTGCGATCAGCTCCTTGAAATTTCCGCCCCACTGATGTCCTATGTTCTGATTGTTATGACCGTAATTAGTAATAGGTACACTATGTGAATACACATAGGGACGCACGTGATTGTATTCCAGTTGCAACAACAAATTATCAACATGAAATGCATTGTAATACTTAACGCCTAGCTGGTATCCGAATTTATTTTTCCAACTGTTATCGCCACTTTTGACATCCCCAAGAGAAAATTCATCCAAAAGAAATTGCCCATAGAAATTGATTTGGTTACTCCATTTATACTTATAGGAAAGACCTAATAACGCATTTCCGGTCCTGGCTGATGAAGCAAACTCGACGGACCTATAAAAGATAATAGGATTAACGAAACTGACATCAAAACCCCTGTCGTTCGTATTTGTCCAAATCACCGATTCAAACAAACCGATATTCAATTTATTGGACACATTCCAACTCAAATAATGGTTTGCCATAAATTTCGTCGCATACGTTCTTTCCAGAGTAACTTCCGGACGTACATCCTTTAACCACATATAGGTATTGGTGTATTTGATTTTCCAAAAATTAGTGTTTATTTTAAAATACGGATACGGACTGGCGCCGTCACTTTCGAATAAAGAACGGTATCCGTCACCAATAAAATTTCTGCCATAACCCAATTGCACATCGATATGCTTGCTTGGAGCAAAAGTGATATTGGCTTCCGCCAAAGGAAAATCATACGAATCCGTCTTGAAATCTTTAGCGATTCCAATCCCGGGAATAATCGCCGGGTTGCCTCCAGCCGGTCGTATCGACTCAGCATAACGGTTAAAATAATCAGCAAAACGCCCCTGACTTTCAAAAACAGTCGTTGTGAAATTAAGTTTGTCGCCCAAACCCCCACGGAAATTAAGCGCACGGGTGTTCACATAAGTATAAGACACATCGCTATGTGAAGCTTTACCAAGTTGCAAATCCAAAATCGGGTTTAAAGTAAACCAATAATCTTCCCCTTGGATTTCGACAGCATTTTCATTCCATAATTTTCTGGCCCACCAACCGGACACCTTTTTCTTAAGTTTTTCATTGACTGCCTTAAGATCATAATATTTGGCAACCTCCAGATAAGTATACGGCTTTGAGGCGGTGTGATTGTTACTGCCCACTTGATTTAAAGAAGCGTCAAACTGCGCATAATAACTATGCGAAAATGGAATGTTTAGATGACTTTCAAACTCAGGATTATTATACTTTTTATAGACTATACTATCAAGTTCCGTAAGCTGTTTTGTAGTGTTTTGCAAAACATCAACACGCGCAAGTGCTTCCGCTGCGATTGTTTCTGAGTTCTTCAACGGAATGGAGAACGTGATATTGTACTGCGCATACGTCGGCTTTCCGTTGTAGGTAGCTGGAGTGATTTTCGGGAACTTCGCAAAAACCCTTTTCGCTTCCGCTATTAAATCCTCGTCGACCGCGTTGACATAAATCACTTTAAAAACCCCATTACTGTCCACTTCAAAAAGCACCTTTACACTTCCCTGAAAATTGTTTTTCATCAGATTTTCCGGCACAACAAAGTTTTGAAAAACCAAGTCCTGCACTTCATTGTAAAAACACTTCTCCAATGCTGTCGACTCTAAGTTTTCACATTTAGGAAAGACAGGAAATCGCTCAGGCAAATTTGATTGAGGTGAATTATTATTTCCGTTTTGGGAATAGGAAAAAAAAGAAAAAAATGATAAACATAAAATTAACAAACCTTTTGTCATGTTGCTTTTGATTGAAAGTTTAGTACCCTGATTGTGTGCTTTCCCCGCTGGCGATTGCCTTTGCACCGGATGTGCCTATTCGTTTTACACCTAAACGAATCATTTCCAAAGCCTCTTGATAAGTCCTTACACCACCCGCAGCTTTTACGGGAAGTGGCGATGCGTTTTCTAACATCAATATTATGGATGAAACTGTTGTGCCGTTAGGCAATTCGTTTTCAGTTTTATAAAATCCCGTTGACGATTTCACGAAGACGGAAGCATAATCTTTCTCTTTAAAATTAGAAACGACAACATTTTTCACCAAAGCGGACAATTGCACGATTTGCTTCTCATTTAATGCTGCAACTTCAATGATCCACTTAACAACTTTGTTGTTTTCCAGCCCTAGTTGCGTACATTTTAGAATCTCTTCTTTTACCAAGTCAACATTCCCTTCCTTGAATGCCCAATAATTGCAGACAAAATCCAAATCATCAACACCATCCTGAATCGCCTGATTCGCTTCGGTAAGTTTGTCCTCAACTCCTGACTTTCCTTCCGGAAAATCGATTACCGTTCCTATTTCGACATTCGAATTAGCATCAGTAATCATGTTTCTGGCCATGGAAACCATATCGGGCCGAATCATAATAAGCTTGAATTTTTCATCAATGGCTTCTTGGATGAATTTTTTAACGACAGCCAGATTTTGGCTTTCGTTAAGTTCAGCCTGAATGGCCGTTTTTAAATAGGTCGAATCTAAATATTGTTTGATGTTCATTGTTTTATTAGTTTCACGACAATGACAATCATTGGTCCACAAAAACGCATATTGAATACGCATCAGTTTGATACAGACATTTACTTTTGACCAACGAAAATTATTGATAAATCACAATTCTTAAAGCGCCAATTTAGTGATTAAATAAAACTAATCCAATCAGCCAATAAATTAAATAATGAATAAAAAAAAATTGTTACTTAAACCAAAAAATCCCGCCGAAGCAGGATTTTATTTTTTATCTATGGGTTTAATTCTATAATACATGACGATCATAAAAACGGCCAAAGTTGCACCTGAAATGTTCGCCGCAACATCAAGGGCATCTTCCCTTCTGGTAGTTGTATATAGCCCTTGCAGCACTTCAATTGCTACTCCAAAAAAAACGGAAAGCATGAATGCAATCATTAATGGCATAAAAATATTTTTCTTTTCCGAATGGCTTATTAAAAATAAAAACCACAGTGCCGTAAAGACGAAATGAAAAAAAGCGTGAATATATTTGTCAAGATTCGCAATGCTTATTACCGGAAGACTGTTCGACTGGACTAAACAAAGGGTGAAAACGATTCCTGTCCACAATACGGCAGCCCAAAATAAAATTTGTTTAAGCACCAATCAATTCTTTGTAAGCCTCACTTGAAAGTAACGAATCATAATCCGCAACATTTGAAATTTTAATTTTTATCATCCAACCGGCACCATACGGATCTGCATTCACTGCTTCCGGGGTGCTTTCCAAGGCGTCATTAAATTCTACAATTTCTCCCGCTACTGGAAGAAACAAATCAGAAACTGTTTTTACTGCCTCAACTGTACCAAAAACCTCATCTTTTTCAAGAGTTTGGTCTAATGTTTCCACTTCAACATAAACGATATCCCCTAATTCTTTTTGAGCAAAATGGGTAATCCCTACCGTTGCCACATCACCTTCTAGGCTAACCCATTCGTGATCTTTAGTGTACTTTAAATTTGCAGGTATATTCATAATAAATACTATTGATAATTGATAATTGAATTAATGTTCGGCAAATGTAACAATCTTCTATTCAAATATAGTTTAGATTCTATAATTTAATTCCCAAAATTATAGCGCAGCGTAAATCCGGACCGGATGTTCGTTAGCGGGAATGACGTTGATATTACTGCTTTGGAAAATGAATGGTCATAATAGAATATAGCCGTAAGGTTTTTACTGAAAGAATAATCAGCCGTCAACTTCAAAGACCAAATGTTTTGCCCGCCCGCCAATTGATTGTTATCGTAATCCAAATATCGAACTATCGTTTGATTATTACGATAGGAAAAATCAGCTTTCATATTAATGTCCCCTTTAATTATGCCTGTTGGATTATCCGCCAATCGCGAAGAAAAGATCACGTCCTTAAAGCGATATCCAAGCCCTACAACATATTCAATTCCTTTCACTTCCGTCAATAAGTTATTGTCAAAACTCATGGACAAAGCTCTGTCTTTTTTGATCTCGGTAAGTATTTTCAGGGAACTTTTCAATTCAAAATCCATTCTGATCAGCGGACCGAATTGTTCCACTAGATTGACATTCGACATAATGGTTTTATTAAAAAAGTTGCCACTAGCATCCACCCCATTAAGAGTTTTATCAAAATTAGATCGATATTGATTAATTGTATATGAAGCCCTATAATTATGCTGCAAAGAAAATCTTTTGAAATTTCTTTTAAATAAATCATATCGCATTAATCCGCTATACTTAACTGACCAGTTCGGTATTGGAAAACTCCTGAAAATCCCTAACGAAACGCCAGACGCGTCGCTTCCTGAATAAGCCGCCAAAAAGGCCGGCAACAACACTGCTTGATTATTTTTTCCGTATCCTTTAGGGAATCCATCCGCATCAATAATAGTTGGATCATAAGATGAATCATATTTTTGGCGATCAATTGCCAATCGATTAGCAACTTCAAGTCTATTATTCCTGTAATCATCAAATGGCGCAGAAGCATTTTCGTCACTTGCTGAAAAAGACGTTTTTATTAAAACCGTCGATATTGAAAAAAGACCGTAAGTATATGGCGAACGCGGATTATATTGACCCTCAAAAATATCATACTGTTCTGAAAAATTCTTGGAATAAGAACGGTCTGCCGTCAAATCAATTTTAAAATCCGGAAACAAATCGACATTTGCAGTGGCTTTAAACATTCTATTTATTACTTGCGAGAAATTTTGGTTGAAATCCTGATAATCGGTTAGCCATCCGTTTTTAGCCGCCTCGTATCTCACATCGTCTTGGCTTCCAAAAATAAACCCTAATGAAGGTCTAGACGACCCAAGAAAACCTACGCCTGGAGTATATCCTGGCAAAACAGTACCACTGTTCTCCGTATAATTAATTTGAACGTTTTTCACACTGGTTAATACGCCCAACAATCCATCAACAAACTGATTGTCATTCTCTTGAGGCTTAGCTGCGGTATTCACCACTTTTTCTCCAGGTTTAGGAGCCGCTGTCTTTGGTTTGGCAGCTGCCTTTTTACCGCCGGACGAAATCCCCAAATATTTATACAACATATCCATATTGAAACTTGAATTCAAAGTATTAGAACGCGCATTCTGAACAGTGTTCCCTAAATTATAAGACGTTCCTTCTATCTCTATTCGTGACAGAGCATTTGAAGCACGTTGCCAGCTGTAATCACCCGTGTACGAATAATTAGCTTTTATAAAACTGAATACCGGAATTTTGTTAATAGGGATTTCATAATTCACAATCAACTGCTGCATGTGCTGGTTAGGGTCTCCGATATCCCAATAGCTATCCCAGATCGAGAAACTGTCTATAGGCTCGTTATCTTCATTTAAATAGTTTTTAACGATGTTACTGGACGAGGCCGTATAACTCAATTTTAAAGCCTTAGTTAGATTATAATTAAAACCATACTGGTAATTAAACGAAAAGTTTCTTCTGTATAAAGGATCAAGTCCAATACCCTGCACATCTACCTGTCTAAATTGTTGGCGGTTGTACTGCCTATTGATATTAGAGTTAAACGAGATATTAGAAGGCAAATAGTTAAAATTGAAATCACTAAGTAGTTTCAAATAGTTACTCTTTTTCATGAACTCCGATTTTTTGAAAGGCTCTACCAGTTTCGGTTGAAAACTGTATGCATAATCAACAGATGAATTTGCTTGCTGGTCCAGATAATCGTCAATTTCAAAATCATGTCGTTCCACTTTGTTATAGGATTGAGAAAAAGTGAAGTTTTCCGGGTCGTAAACATGTTGCTTTTGCTCAGGGTTTCTTTGCTTTCTAACACCGATAAAATTGATGCTGGTACGTTTTGTGTAATCTACCGCTCTATTGGTGATATTGTCTTTCAGTTCAGCATCGGTGGTGTTGTCCAATAGCTGTTTTAGTTTGATATCCTGATTAAAAGGATCATATTCCGGGGTTATCGTTTCTTCGCCAATAGCGTAATTAAAAGGCAAATTAATACCCCATTTAACCGGCAACATTTTGCCCAAATTCACATTGGTGACAATGTTATATTGTTGAATATCCTCGCGTCTTCTCTCGTTTGGCCCTTCTTCCAATGCCCCAAAACCAATCGTGCTTTTCTTTCCTGTGGCCGAAACAGTGGCAAAATCAGCAAGATTTGAATCTATGCTTAAAACGGCTGCCATTCCGCCATGATTATCCATGTCGGCCAAACGGAGTTCATTGAACCAGACTTCCCCTTTGATGTCCTGATGCGTTTCATTGCTTTTTGCACCAACCATCAAAGTTCGAACCAGTCCGAAATTAGGGTTTCCTTTAATCCCTAATCTCAATTTATTGGGTTTGTTAGCCAATGCGGGGTTAAGTTCGTCTTCATTTTGATAATAGATTCCATCCAGAGGCAAAGTGCTTAAATCAACACTCATCGACTGAATTTTCAACTGAGTCAACAATGCCAACGACAAATCTATTTCATTGGCTTCTGGCCAAACCAGTTCAGCGCTCAACGCAGAACAATTCGTATCTGTTGTAGATGAAGGCGTTGTTACTTTCAAAGGAATTTCGATCTGGTAGAAGTTTTGCGTAAAATCATTTCCAAAACGAATAAAACCGACCATTTGGTCATCCCTAAGTGCAATTTCATTTGGCAAAGACTCAGCGTGCAGAAACATTTTTAACTTTTTGAATTGACGCATGTCAATACTTACATTTTTAAAAACGGCTCTAGAATCTTCAGGCTCGAGGCCATCTCCTGAAACTCTTAATGATAATGATTGTTCATTTTGATTTATAAGCGTATTGTTATTATACAATTGTTCACGTTGCACTCCTGGAGGCACTATATAATTTACTGGACATCTATCACCATTTTCTTGAACATTTACGGCCAACACATCCAAGTCAGTCCTGTCATCTGTTACATCTGCATCTTTAAAATCAAGCGTATTGGTAAATCTTCTCCATTCTCCCCTAACTAAATCTAAAGCGCCAAAACGAACCGTCACCTCTTGATTAAATCCAGTCATGAACATCCTCATAAAACGTATCGATCTAAAATCAGAGATAGTTCCAATCGTGTTTTCCGGTTGCGTAACAGGTACCTTAAACTGAATCCATCGCGAATCCGTAACTTCCCCGTTAGCTAATGTTACTTGTGTGTTTCTTATATCCGTAATGTAATTTTGACCAATTGCCATGTTTGGCTGAACGTCAATGCTATATTCATAATAGGCATTGATCGTATTCATCGTGTTATCCCTATTGATATCCTCTACATCCGGAACCGTCGATGACCCTCTATTGGGATTATTAATGTCAACCACCGAGTTTCCATCGACTCCGTTATAATTTTTATAGCGCTCCAAGATGCTGCCCGAAGTATTCAAATAATAGTTGTAATCATCTGCCGCCGGATCTGGTTCAGAAGCATAATTATTATAAACTGCTCCCTCATTGGCATTAGCCAAACCATCCAAACCAATATCCTGATTGGTCCTGTTGGCTGCGTTGGCGTCAAAGGCATATATTAAAGATTGTGAAGCGGGAACGTCACCCCAAATTGGTCTGGGGTTTACCAATATTTGATCAGGTCCAAGTCCGTTTTCATATTGCTTTCTTCCATCTTTCAAAACATCTTCGGATATTTCCCCAAGATTGAAATAGATTTTGCCCGTATTATTTTGAGGAATCTTACCTATCCCTACATATGGGTCTAGAACCCAAAACTGTATATATTCCACATTCCCTTGTTCGAAATTCGTAGAGTTCAACGACCGCATAATGCCCCCAAAATTATCGGCAGGGGTAGCCTCAAAATTCGTGTTGTTATTATAAGGTCCTCTCTCTGAAGGGTAGTAACTTAAGTCCAAAGTATTGATAACTTGCGATTGTCCTTGAGCAATATCCGTTAAAGGGTACAGTTCTTCGCTATATATGCGTCGGGTGCTATTGAAAGACAAATCATTATTTGTAATTCCAGCGGGTTTTTGGGTATAAAAAACGGGATCAATCGAATACCAAGCTAGTTTGGCCCTTTTAAAACCATAACTCAAATCATTTGCATTTGCATTGAAATCATAAGCGCTTCGTGCATTTCTGTCTGGTGTTGAAGAAAGACTCCAAGCGTAGGCTGAACGCATATCAATGGTAGATTGAGACCCTTCAAAATCATCAACGTAAATGGTTGATTCTCCTTCAAACTGATCTGCTTTTGGGGAATCTGGTTTCAAAAAGGCAATTTCTCCCCTTATCGAAAGATTTGAAGGTACATCAGTATCTAAGTTTGGCAATTTATTAACCAATCGCGTCAAGAAAGGAACCTCCGTTGAATAATTACCGTTGAATCCAAAAATAGTATTGTTCACCGATTCCTGACCAAAACTTGATTTCTGGGTGAATGGCTTTTCGGTCATCTTCAAGAAAGTACCTCCCACCAAAAAATTGTCCGAAATTTTATGTTCCACGTTGACCCCCACAAACCGTCTGGTTTGCTGACCAAAAATGGAGTTGTTTTCCAATGAAACATTAATGGGCGTGTTGGACGCCTGCAAAGACGGATCCAATATTTGAACCCTTCCCAGCTGATAGTTCACACTATAATCTACACCTTCAACCAATATTCTTCCTCCAGCGGTAACCACAACAGAACCTCTTGGCACATTAAATGCCCCGATAGGTATCCCGTCACCAGCTGACGATTTGTATTTACCCCTTAAAAGGAATTTATTCTTATCACTATCCTGCAATGCACCTGATTGTGTATTGCGGTACATGTTTCTGAACACGTATTTCTTTTGATTTAGGTTATAACTACTCTCGTTATTATAATCCTCAGTGCCATTTGACAATTTAGAAAACAACAATTCTCCAAAAGGTTCCTTGGTGGTGAAAATTATTCGGCCATATTGAGAATCAACAGTTATGCCTTGCATAAAATCGAAAAAACCATCACCTCCAGTTTGGGGGTCATTATTATAATTCAGTTTGTCTAAATTAAACACCTTAAGCAAGGGGGTTTCCGCGACTCTATTATCTGGAGATGGGCTGGGCGGAAATGGACTCCCTGAAACTTCCGTAATATAATTTAAAGGCGACGGATCAGTGTAAAGAATATTAAACCTAAAATCTTCCTGTTTCACCTGATAAGCACCGGGGATTTGATAAATGTTTTTCATCATCAAATTCCAAACTGGATTTTTGACATTAGTCAGGTTGCTCTTCAACATTTTCAAAATCAAACTTTGGGTTATGATCGCACGAGAAGCGTCTGTTCCGGTAACAACCGTTGCATCTATCCCATCGCTTCCAAACTCTCCAACCTGATACACTTGATCTCCAATTGTGTATTGGTAGGCAACCGCCAAAATCTCATCGTTAGCCAATCTTTGTTGCAACGAAATATATCCTAATTGGGCATTAAATGTATATTCATTCGGGGTCAATTTCCTTGCATTCTCCAATTTCGAATAATCCCTACCTTCACTAACATCTATCTTAAATCCAGCCTGTGACGTTACAATTTCACGAATTTCATTTTTAAGCAAACCATCAATATTATCTATTAAAGCTGGATCATATCTATTGTTTGTATTATCCGTTGGAGAATTTGTTGCAGTTCTAAAAAAACCATTAGGAATAGGATCCACGGCCACTATATTTTCTAATTCCACACCATTTAAACCTGTCAACTTTGCTTCCCCTAAATCTTGAAGCGCAATGATATTTCTTAAGTTATTCGAATTGGTATTAACACGAGTTTGCTTATTAGTGACCCAAATTTCCAATCTTGAAATCTGAACCCTACTGTCAATGAACGGGTAGTTTTTAAGAGAAGCGTCATACTTGTTTCTAAAATACTGAGACAAGAAAAAATGCCTGTCATTATCATAATCCAAAGCGAACATATCAAAGTCCTGTATAGTTCCTCCGCCTTGGGCCACCACACTTTTAGTTTGCGATTTTTGTTCTGAAAAAACGCCCGTAACGGTAGTTTTTCCGAATTGTAATTGAGTTTTCACTCCAAATAAACTTTGAGCCCCTCTAATCAGTGAGCTATTCAGAGGCATACTAACATTTCCTACTTCGATTTTCTGGATAATATCATCCTCTGAAGGGGCATATTCCAATTTGATTAAGTTTTGAAAAGCAAAAGTCGATTGTGTGTCGTAGTTGGCATTTACATTCAGTCTCGTGCCTACTTTTCCCATTAAGCTCATACTGATCCTTTGGTTAAAATCAAAAGATAAATTGGACCTGTTTCTTGGTGAAAAAGAGGGGTTGTCCTGTTTTGTGTATCGAGCGCCTAAATCCATTTCCACAGAACCGGTAGGCTTGACATCTATTGTATTGCTCCCAAAAATGGATTCAAAAAGGCTAGAGTTTATGTAGTATTTGGGCAACAAATCTTTTTTCGCCTCTTCACTGCCTTCTTTCTTACCGTCAATTGCATCCGTTTTTTTCTTGAAATAATCTCTCATGGATTCTTTCAATACCAAACTTTCATATTCTTTTGGAGTTAAAATAATGGGGTAATTAATGGAAAACCCATCAACTGAATTGGTATAAATATACCTATCCGTCACTGGATCATAGGTATAGGCCGAGAGGATACTTTGAGGGTCCTTTATTTTGACTTTTCCTAAAGAAAAACCGGTTTTTACGGTATCCTGGGCTTCTTCATTTACCTGGGCATGCGATACAAAACCACAAAATAAAACCAGCAAAAAAATACAAATCTTACGCATACAATTCGTGTTTTTAAGTTTCTTTTATAAGTTTTTTAAAGCTTTCTTAATAATTGCTTCAACAGAAGCTTCCGGATCTTCTTTTACGATTTTTTCAACTAGTTTTTCTGAAGTTTTCCTAACAAACCCTAAGACCTCCAAAGCAGATAACGCCTCATCCCTGTTTGTATTGCTTTGCGACATCGAAACTTCATCTAAATCGTATAATTTCAGCACTTTATCTTTAAGGTCAAGTATCACTCTTTGGGCCGTTTTACTTCCGATTCCCTTTATGGATTGTATCGTAATTACGTCTGCAGATGCAATCGCATTTGTAATCTGCTTCGGATCTAAAGAAGATAACATTGTTCTAGCTATACTCGCTCCAATACCTGAAACCGACAACAACATTTTAAAAATCTCCCTTTCTGATTTCTCCACAAACCCAAACAACGTGTGCGCATCTTCTTTTATTTGAAGATGGGTGAATAGTTTTATAAAATCAGTATTAGGAAGCAATGAATAGGTATGCAATGAGATGTTTACGTGATACCCCACTCCTCCACAATCGATAACGACTTGCGTTGGTGTTTTTTCAACCAATTTTCCCTGTAAATGTGTTATCATAAATATACTGTATATATTTCGTTTTTTATTAGAATTAAAAAAGTTCCTTGCAAACGCAAGGAACTTTTTTAATTCTATTTATCTTTTTTTCTTTTGTTTTTCTTGGGCATCAATAACAGCGATTGTAGCCATGTTAACCATTTCCTCCACACTTGCACCTAATTGGAAAATATGGACAGGTTTACCCATACCCAACATAATTGGCCCAATCGAGTCTACCTTATTTAATTCCTTTAACAGTTTATAGGTAATGTTGGCCGAATCAAGATTAGGAAAAATTAAAGTGTTCACTTTTTTCCCTGCCAATTTAGAGAATGGAAACTTCTCCTTCAACATCTCTTGGTTCAAAGCAAAATCAGCCTGAACTTCCCCATCGATAATCATGTCTGGATGGTGTTCATGCAAGTAAGCAACCGCTTCTCTCACTTTAGTTGCATTCTCATCAGTCGAAGAACCAAAATTAGAAAATGAAACCATTGCTATCACTGGCTCCACTCCAAACATCTTGGCTGTTTTGGCCGTCATAATGGCAATTTTGGCTAATTCAATTGCTGTTGGGTTTATGTTTATGGCTGTATCAGACAAGAACATTGGTCCTCGTGCCGTCATCATCATGTTTGTCGTGGCTACTAAAGAGGCCCCTGGAGCTTTAGGGACAAGCTGCAACATTGGCTTAACTACAGAAGAGTAACTTCTGGAATACCCTGTTACTAATCCGTCTGCTTCTCCTTCATTGACCATCATTGCCGCGAAAAAATTTCTTTCTCGCATTAGTTTTTGGGCATCTAATAAAGATATTCCACGTCTCTTTCTGGACTCCCAGTATGTGTTTGCAAATCTATTTCTTCTTGCGTCCTCTTCGTCAGTTTTGGTGTCAATTATTGGAACTTCAGTCTCAAATCCCAACTCTTTTTTGAGTTCCAAGATGATTTCCTTGTTCCCCAATAATATTGGCAAACAAGTCCCTTCTTCAAGGACAATTTGTGCTGCTTTAAGAACATCCAAATGATCCGCTTCTGCAAAAATGATTCTTTTGGGGTCTATTTTGGCTCTGTTGGTGATCAAACGGACCATCTTATTATCGTTCCCCAATCGGTCCAAAAGTTCTTCTTCGTATTTATTCCAATCCGTAATGGGATTTAAAGCCACTCCGGAATCCATTGCCGCTTTTGCTACAGCTGGCGCAACGACTGTGATCAATCTCGGGTCGAACGGCGAAGGTATAATATAGTCGCGCCCAAATATAAGTTTTGTAGCACCATAGGCGATGTTTACTTGTTCAGGAACATGTTCCTTAGCCAAAGCTGCAAGCGCCCTAACCGCAGCCATTTTCATGGCTTCATTGATCTTGGTTGCACGAACGTCTAATGCGCCCCGGAAAATATACGGAAACCCAAGAACATTGTTAACCTGATTAGGGTAATCTGATCTTCCCGTAGCCATAATAATATCACTTCTAGTCGCTATCGCCAAATGATAGTCGATTTCCGGAACTGGATTTGCCATTGCAAAAACAACGGGATTATCGGCCATAGTCAATAGCATTTCAGCCGAGAGAACGTTTCCCGCGGAAAGGCCTAAGAAAACATCCGCGTTTTTTATGGCTTCAGCCAAGGTGGTCTCTTTTTTTCCAACGGAGTATTTTTGTTGCAATACTGACAAATCTGTTCTTTCTTCTGAAAGAGCACCATCCTTATCAAACATCGTAATATTAACGGGGTTAACCCCCAACAAAACGTATAAATTGGCACAGGCCAAGGCTGCAGAGCCGGCTCCCGAAACAATTACTTTAGCATTTTGAATTTCTTTATCGGCTAATTCAAGTGCATTTAACAAAGCTGCTGACGAAATAATCGCGGTCCCATGCTGATCATCATGCATCACAGGAATGTCTAATTCCTCAACCAACCTTCTCTCAATCTCAAATGATTCCGGAGCTTTAATATCCTCTAAATTAATCCCCCCAAATGTTGGAGCGATCGCTTTTACGGTATCGACAAACTTGTCAATATCTTTAAGATCTATTTCGATATCAAAAACATCAATGTCTGCAAATATTTTAAACAATAATGCCTTCCCTTCCATAACTGGCTTTGATGCCTCAGGCCCTATGTCTCCTAAACCTAAAACTGCTGTTCCGTTTGTTATTACAGCCACTAAATTCCCCTTTGCAGTGTATTTGTAGACATTATTAACATCCTTTGCGATTTCCAAACAAGGCTCGGCAACTCCTGGAGTGTATGCCAAAGACAGATCTCTTTGTGTTGCATATTTCTTTGTGGGAACAACTTGTATTTTACCTGGAATTGGTTTTGCATGATATAATAACGCTTCTCTTCTCTTGCTATTCTTGTTCATTTTTTTAGATTTTGTCTAGCCTACAAAGATATAAGACTTGGTTTAAAAAGTAGGCTTTTATCCTTTTCTTTTATTCAAAAAAACCTTCTATAGAAAAAAAAACAGCTGCACAAATTGGCAGCTTTTTTATACAAACGATTCCTTTAAATTATGCTTTGGTCCCATGGATATAAGAGTCCAAATATTCGATTGTGTTCTTTTGAATTTCTATGATTGCTTTTACCACATCACCAATAGAGATGACTCCGGCAACCGAATTATCTACCAAAACTGGCAAATGCCTGACTCTTTTTGTTGTTATCAATTCCATACAATGATCCAAATCATCAGTCGGTAATACCGTAACCAAATCTCTTTCCATAATTTCATGCACTAAAGTATCTTTGGAAGCCTTGTCCTTCAGGGCAATTTTTCGCGCATAATCCCTCTCAGATAAAATCCCCTTTAGTTCATTATCCTCAATTACCAAAACCGCTCCTACATTTTTCTCACCCATCACTTTTAACGCATCATATACAGTGATTGTTGAAACAATTGAGTGCACTTCGTTTCCCTTTACGCTTAATAATTGATTTACAGTCATCTTAATAAAAATTGGTTGACCATAAAGTTAAAAAAAATATTGTAGAAAAGGAGCGTTTCGCCGAAAAAATAAAACTGCATAAAATAAATCGACTAATAGAAAGATAATTTTTTTAAAAAAACTTCTTCTATTTATTTAAATTATATCTAAAAACTCTGAAATATTAACGCCTTCAGGAAGCCTTCCCACATTTTGGAGTTTTAAAACAGCTAGCTTTTGAGCAATTGTAATCGTTTCCTCAAAGTTCTTGTTCAACAATTGAGCATATAAAAAGCCTGTCCAAAAAGCGTCGCCTGCACCGGTAGCATCTTTAACATCATTTACTGGAATTGCCTTTTGATGATAAATCCCGGATTTTTTATCTGACAAAACCACTCCGTCTTTCCCTTTCGTCAGACATATTGTAGTGGCTCCCAATCCATGAAAATATTCGAAAATAAAATCTTCTGTTTTTGCTTCCACAAAAAGTCTATAACAATCATCTTCACTAAGTTTAACAAATGGATCCGTAGACAAATATTCTTTTAACACCTCTTTAGCCTCTTCTCGATCAGGCCAAATCCTTTCAGAAAAATTAATGTCAATGCTTGTTTGCACTCCTAAAGCTTTCGCTTTTTTGGCACTCTCCAAGATTGTCGTTCTTGCTGGATTTTTACTCAAGGCGAAACAAGTAGTATGAAAAATTTTAGCTTTTTCTAACAGCTCCTGCGGAATTTGACTTTGGTCAATATGATAATCTGCCTCCCGATATGGAATAAAATCAGGCGTACTTGTTGATTTTGAAACAAAAATAACAGATGTAGGCACCGCATTAATTTGTTTTAAATGACTCGTAATTACATTATTTACTTTCAACTTCCTTATAATATATTCGCCCAAGCCATCTTCACCACAAGTCGCCACCAAAACTGATTTCAAACCCAGCCTAGCCGAATTCACAGCTACATTCGTAGGCGAACCTCCTAGAAAACGATGATAGTCTTTTGTTCTATTTATTGAAGTGTTTACTTGGTGACCTATAAAATCAATCAGTACTTCGCCCACGCAAATTATATCTATAGACTTTTCCATTTTTTTATATTAAAAAATTAAAATCAGCATCAATACTTTGACGCAACATTACTGCAGCTGCAGCACTCCATGCACAAAACGGGACACCGTTCTGCTCTCCTGTTTTACTATTGAAATTTTCATAAAAACTATAGTTTTCGATAGCGTTTATTTTGTTTATGGCTTCCAAAACTTCAATTGCTTCCGCTGATTTTCCTTGACTAAGTAATGCCAATCCAAAAAAACCATTAACCATCGCCCAACTGCCGCCGTTATGAAATTCATATGGATAGTTCCTGAATTCGTATTTGCAATTATTTTTAAGTAAGGTCCAATCGACGTCAGTTTCTTCAATTGGCGGCCAAAATGCCGGCAAAAGATGTAATAGCCTCTCGTTTTTCAGTGCAATTGAATAGTCGACAATGGCATTTTGAAACTCTTCAGAACCAATCTTCAAGTACAACGCCAATGAATTTGCAAAAGCATCAAACTGCGTTTTGTACCCCGCTGGAGAAAATGAACAAGGCATGAAATTCTTCATGATAATTTCATTATACGCTCGTTCATGGTATTTTTCACCAACTGAATTCGGAGTAAAATTAATCTCAATTTGCCCCGTTATTATCTCAATTTTGCTTGCGATTGATTTGTCATTTACAAAATGGTTGTAACTTTTCAAAGCCCAAACCCTGAGCAATTGATCGTATAACACATAACCGTCTGTAATGTATTCATCGGCCCAATTACCTGACAATGGTACGTACAAAAGCCCTTTATTGTTAAATTCCCAAGCTTCCAAAAGACGCAGGCATTTCTGAATATTGCCTTTGTATTTTTTCACGACAGCAAAATCATTTTTATAAAAAGCGTATTGGCAAATCCCAATAATAAACCATGTAACAGCATCCACTCTTCCAGCCAGTCCGCCATAACTAACTTCTACAACGTCCCCATTTGTCATAACATTTGACGGTATCGTTCCGTTACGATGTTGATTTGTGGCTAACGTTTCCAATGTTTTACGGAAAGTTCCTATCAGCACTTCATCACCAGAAGCCAATGCGGCCAATCCGCAGATCACACCATCACGAGCCCAAACTCTTTTGTAATTTGAAATGTTTTGAGCACTAGCCAGAAAACCCTCAGATGAAGATGCTCTTTGTAGTAATTCAATCGCTTTCATATAATTTAAATCACTCACCTACTTCTTCTTTTTTGGTTTTAATAAATAAAGTGCACACTGCGCTAATAATCAACAAGACTCCAGCAAAACTAATTGCCAATCGAGGGTCGTTGTTCAAAAAATGTTTGAGTACGTATCCAAACGTTATGGTCTGAATAAACATAGGAATTACGATCATCATATTGATTATTCCCATGTAAACCCCATAGCGTTCTTTTGGAATGTTGTTAATAACCATTAAATAGGGAATTCCCATCATGCTTGCCCATCCAATTCCAAAACCAGTAATCGCGGGAAATAACAGGTATTTATTTTCAATATGTGGAAATATTAAAAAACCTATTGCCGCCAACAATAAACAAGTAAAATGGACCATCTTTGGCGAATATCTCCTCGCAAAATAAACCAACCCAAAAGCACATAAAAAAGTTACTATATTATACCAACCGTTTACTAATCCTGTCCAACTTACAGCTTCACCATATAACTTCATGTCTTTTTGCGGAGTTGTATTCCAAACTGACAACGCAATACTTTTTGATGAATTTTGCCAGTAACAAAACAAGGCATACCATTGAAACAAATAAACCAGTGAAAGTTGCCACATCACTTTTGGCATGTCTTTTATTGCCGAAAATATATCCGTAAACGGTGTGAAAAGGCCTAATGGCTCTGCTTTTATTTTTTCTAATTCTTCTTCGGTAGGCGGAATTTCTTTGGTGGTATGTGAACTCCACCAAACAGATCCAATGGAACAAACAGCACCAAGAAAAAAAGAAGCAAAAACCCAAGTAGGTAATCTTCCCGTTGTACCCACAAAAACTAACGGAAAAATAAATAGCGAGACATTTGCCAAAGTTTGTCCAAATCCCGTGAAGAAACTTTGAGCCTGAAATCCTGTAGGCTGCTGCGACGGTTCGAGTGTGTCTGCAATGAAAGCCCTATAGGGCTCCATAGCTGTATTGTTTCCAGCATCTAACACCCAAAGCAGGCCCGCTGCCATCCATAACGAACTACTGAAAGGAAAAAGAAACAAAGCAATGCTACATAGTATTGCGCCAATAAAAAAGTAAGGTTTTCGTCGACCACCAAACTTCGGCAACCAGGTTTTATCGCTCATTGCACCAATAATGGGCTGAATCAATAATCCAGTTAATGGGCCCGCAAGGTTGAGAATGGGTAACTGATCTGGGCTAGCCCCAAGAAAATCATAAATTGGGTTAACAGCACTTTGTTGCAAACCAAAGCTATACTGAATACCAAAAAAACCAACATTCATGTTGATGATTTGCCAAAAACTTAGACTCTTCTTATTTAGCATGGTTCCCTATTTTCTTATTTATAAATTCATCATATTCGCCTTGATTTAAAAACAATCCCCGCACCCCGTATGGATGCGAGAATTGCTAACCAACTTAAAATAATCAATTTTTGAACTAATTAAAATCTATAATTTAAAGCCATAGACAATGACCTTCCGGTCAATGACCTTGCTCTAATATAATTCACGGCGTTTTCAGTAATATTTCCTTCCTCTGATTCTGTTATTGCCAAACTATCAAATAAATTGTTGGCGGAAAGATTCAAGGACAGTCCTTTTGCAATTCCAACTTCAACAAACCCATTTACAATAACAAATCCATTCATTACTAATTGATTCGAATCCTGTGCGAATGCCTTAGTTTGCCCGATAAAACTCAATCCAAATGTGTTTTTACCACCTGAAAATTTATATGTCGGAATAAAATTATACATCAATTTTGGCTGTCTCCTTGGTTCATTTCCATTATTATCACCAGAAGTAATCTCAGCTTTCGTATAAGTCAGGCCTCCAAGTACACTTAGTTTATCATTCAAGTTATAAGCCGTTTCTAATTCTACACCGTACGATTTGTAGTTGTTTTTTATAATGCTATTAGACGTTGCCTCATACCCCCCTTGCTCATCTGTTTTAGAGTGAAAAGCTGTTGCATATACATATCCATTAGAGAATTTTTGCTTGTAACCAACTTCTGCTTGAGTCAAAAAGTCAAGAGCATTAATTTTACTTCCATCTAAATAATCCAAACCTGAAAACAAAATACGATCTGCTTTGGCAGAAGCCCCTCTGCTTATGCGAGCAAATACAGATTGTCCGCTATTAATCAAAAAGTTAGCCCCTAACGTATAAGAAACATAATCATAGTCGTAGTCAACTGCGGTTGAATTAGCATTATCAATGGCAGATACATTTTGCTCTGGCACAGAAATATCACCATTGTTATTAATGTCATAAGTGGTTGAAACACCACCAGCAAATGAACCAGTAACTTTGCCCATATCATAACGCAAACCTCCTTCAAATGATAATTTATCGCTAGCATCAACAGAAATATTGATATAAGGCGCAGAAACATTGTATTGAGTGTCATAGTTCCGTGCTAAATTTCCCCAAAATGGTGTTCCGTAAGCATACAACCCATTATCCGACAATAAGTTACCTGCGACATCTGACACGTTTAACAAACGAGGATTACTATCCGACACTTCTTGTAAATAGGAATTCCATAGCCATGACATCGAAATATTTTGAATTGACTTAAAATATCCCGCAGTAACTCCAACTTTATTAAATTTCTTAGTGATTCTTAAATCATTCATGAAATTATCCAAGTTATTCAATTGCGTATCAAACATATGAATTCTAGCAACCAACCCGTTAGACGTGTTGAACGAGGAACCATCGTTAGTGTAACTCAACGTAGACCCTGCACCAAAGGAAGTTGCAACAGCGGATGCGCTTGCTACTTCAGAAGGAAAAGGAGAAATAAATCCACCGCTATTAGAAGAATACCTGAAATTATCAGAGACTTTCCATCCTTCATTCAAATCAAAATTAGCACTTGCCCCAATTGATTTTGAAACTGGATTCATCCCATCAGACACTTTGTCTCTTCGTAATTCCCCATCAGGGCCAAGACCAATATTATGATTTAAATATATCGATTGCAACGCCCCTTTGGTCGCGTCATATCCGTCAACATTACCCCAAGTAGGATTTGCATTAGTCCCAGAAACTTTCACTGGCATAGGCATATAAGCAACGGCTTTATCGTTCAAAAATTTAGTATATAGAGTTACAGAACCATTTTCAAATTCTTTAGTAATATTAAATTTCACCTGACCCCCATTATTAGAAGTAGCTCCAGTATTTCTCACACCTTCACCAGCTCTATAAAAGCCACCTACATGAAAATACAATCCATCACCAATTTTAGCTCCATAATCCAAGTCTGTTCTAAAATTGTTATAATCTAAACCAAAAGTAGTACTTAATGAACCCCCTTCTGTTTTTCCTGTTTTACTAATAAAATTAATTATTCCACCAGGAGAATTCGATGCCAATGTAGATGCTGAACCTCCACGAATAGCTTCCACTCTGGCTACATTACGATCAAATCTTGTGAAAATATCGGCAGTTGCAAAGGCAATATCACCAAACAATAATACTGGCAAACCGTCTTCTTGAATCTGTAAATACTTAGACCCCCCCGAAGAGATTGGTACACCACGAACTGAGATATTCGAATTCCCTTCACCTCCAGATGATTCTGATCGAATCCCTGGAATAGTTCTAAAGATTTCAGCAGTTGATCTTGGTGCAGATTGTTCAATTTGATTCACATTCAAAGAGGTGATCGAGACACTTGATTTAATTTTTGCTCTAGGGTTAATAACCCCCGTAATCACAACATCATCAAGAACATTTGCATCTTCAGCCATAGTAATATTTTGAACTACATCTCCATTGATATTAATTTTCATTTCAATAGTTTTGAAACCAATATATGTAGCCACAATAGTTGTACTACCCTTAGGCAAAGATTTAAAAAAATATTTACCGTCAATGTCAGTAGAAGCGCTATATTTAGCATTTAAAATCGAAATATTCACACCTGGAATAGGGGAGCCATTTGCTTCGACTACAACACCTGACAAGCTGTTGTTTTGCGAAAAAGACATATTTAAAAAAAATAATGCTACAAACAGCCCTATATTTTTAAATAATAAATTAAAATTTTTCATAATATTGAATTGTTAAATTAATAGTTATTTTGGTTATTATTGTCAAATGTAAATTTAATTTCAAAACACATTAGCAATTGTGAAATCGAAAACGTTTTCGTGGTATCGAAAACGTTTTCGAAACAGTAAAAAAGAAAAAATCATATATACGATATGAAACCAACAACACTAAAAGAGATTGCCGAAGCTTTAGGAATATCAATTACAACAGTTTCAAAAGCACTAAAAGATTATTCAGATGTGAGTCCTAAAACTAAAAAAGCTGTTACTGACTTAGCGCAAAAACTTAATTATAGCCCTAATACTTTTGCTGTGAACCTTAGAACAAAGGAATCCAAAACGATAGGTTTAATCATTCCCGAGGTTGTACATCACTTTTTCTCAAGTGTAATTAATGGCATCATAGCCGAGGCTGAAAAGAACGGCTACTTAGTTATTATCCTACAATCTAACGAATCTCTAGAATTAGAAAAAAAACAAGTGGAACTTTTAATGAATAAAAGGGTTGATGGAATTATCATGTCTCTTTCAAATGAATCCAATGACGACAATCATATTAAAGAAATTCTCAAAAGAGAAATCCCTTTTGTTCAATTTGACAAAATTTCAAAACTTATCCCCAGTTCAAAAGTTATAATAAATGACCAAAAAGCGGCAATGGCAGCTGTTCAACATTTAATTGATCAAGGTTGTAAAAAAATTGTACATATTCGTGGCCCAGTAAATCCGCAAAATGCAATTGATCGTTTCATTGGATATAAAAAAGCATTAGAAAAAAATAAAATACCTTTTGATTCAAAGCTGGTTTACACTTGTGAAAGTGTTACTTTTCAGGAAGGGATTGATTTTGCAAAACAAATTTTAGAGGAACATCCGGATGTAGATGGCATATTTGCCATTACGGATTTAGTTGCGGTGGGCGTCCTTTCCTATTTTAACGATAATAAAATAAAAGTTCCTCAACAAGTGGCGGTAATAGGATTTAGCAATTGGTTTATGTCACAAGTACTGACTCCAAAACTGAGTACTGTTGATCAACCAAGTCATTTAATGGGTGTGGAAGCTTTTAACTTATTATTAGAAGAAATGCTATGCCATAAAGAAGGGACTCCATTCACCCCGAGAACCATTGAGCTCGAAACTAATACCATTATTAGAGAATCATCTATGAGAATCCGCTAAAAAAGATTTTCACCCCTTGTCTCCAAAATTAAGTTTCAATAAAACTATTTTAAAAAGTCAACATTCCTTTTGAGGCCTTGAAATTTTGTCCTTTTTAGAGGGGAGTCTTTAAAGACCGCTTTAAAGATTTCTTCAGTAATTTCCTCCCAATCCTTTTTTGACATTGACAGCAGGTCGGGATTCGGGTTAAATAACGGTTCATTATGCGGTTTTGAAAATTTGTTCCAAGGACAGACATCCTGGCATATATCGCAGCCGAATGCCCATTCGTCAAATTTCCCTTTCATTTCTGCTGGAATATTCTCTTTAAGCTCAATTGTAAAATAGGAAATACATTTGCTTCCATCCACAACGTAAGGAGCCACAATAGCTTCTGTAGGGCAAGCATCCAAGCAGGCGGTACAGCTGCCGCAATGATCCGTTGTGGCGTGATCATAATCCAACGCCAAGTCGATTATGAGTTCCGCTATGAAGTAAAAGGAGCCCACTTTCTGCGTCAATAAGTTACTGTTTTTACCAATCCAGCCCAAACCGCCTTTGGCTGCCCAAGCCTTATCTAAAACAGGGGCGGAATCCACAAAAGCGCGACCCGAAACTTCACCGATAGTGGATTGAATAGAGAAAAGCAGCTCTTTTAATTTGTCTTTTATAACAGAATGGTAATCTTGACCGTAAGCGTATTTCGAAATCTTATAGGAATCCGGGTTTTGAAGTTGCTCCGGATAGTAATTCAACAACAGGGAAACGACACTTTTCGCGTCATCGACCAGCAAGGTGGGATCGAGTCGCTTGTCAAAATTATTCTCCATATAGCTCATTTGACCCTGACGATTTTTGTTCAGCCAATCTTCAAGCCTTGGTGCTTCCTGTTCAAGAAATCCCGCCTTGGATATACCGCAAGCCAAAAATCCGAGACGTTTGGCTTCGGATTTGATAAATTGGGTATGTTCGGTTTTAGAAATAACGTGCTTATTAACGGGTTCGATTTAGCCCTGATAGAAGCGGAAATCCTTGTGGGTCGGGCATATATGCCCCACAAGATTGAAGCGGATAGCAGGAAAAAGCTCCAGAAAAACTAAAACAATCCGCCTTGCACATTCGCTTTTACCCTGCCAAGGTGCTTGTAGGCTTTGTCGGTGACCTCCCTACCCCTTGGCGTTCTCATGATAAACCCTTCCTGAATCAAGAAAGGCTCGTACACTTCTTCCACAGTTTCGCTACTTTCGGAAACTGCTGTTGCCAATGTTGACAGTCCCACCGGACCACCTTTGAATTTATCGATAATGGTAGTCAGTATTTTGTTGTCCATTTCATCCAGACCATGAGCATCGACGTTTAATGCTTTTAAAGCATATCTCGCTATTTCTATGTCAATGGTGCCGTTCCCTTTTATCTGTGCAAAATCGCGCACGCGACGCAACAAGGCATTGGCGATGCGAGGTGTCCCCCTGCTTCTGCCTGCAATTTCGATTGCGGCTTCCATTGAAATCGGCATTTTTAGAATAGATGCGCTTCGCTCCACTATTGTCGTCAATAAT
>NZ_DATBVQ010000086.1:0-4045 GCF_036515215.1 Flavobacterium sp. | reverse complement strand
GTTATTAGGCTCAATTCTGTATCCTTTATACATTTCTGCTTCCATTTTATTAATTTATTTAGTGATTAAAAAAAGCCGAGAATATAACAATCGCTACAAGCCAGCAAGCCGAATCAACTTTGTCCATAGGCTTGCCGTCGTGTAGCTTTAACGTTGGGCGAAACATAAAAACAGCAGAACAAAATGAAGAAAATATTTACCATAATTTTATTTTTTATTTGTTTTATTAATACTTGGTCACAAGATTATAAATCACCTGAATATCAAAAAAAGAGATTTGAAGAAGCAAATGAATATTTAAAAAATTCAGATGTTTTTAGAGCTGCTGGTGTTTTTCAATTTGTAAATGAATTAAATCCGAAAAACGAACTCGGAAAAATATCTCTCAAAAAGTCTGACTCATTAAGACCAATTGCGCGTCAAAAATTAAAAGAAAGCTTAATTGGTACTTGGAAACTTAATAGAACTGGTTCAAATTGGGGATTTGAAAAAACAACCGATACAATTAATGATAAAATATTAATTGTAAATGAAAGTGAATTTAAGTTTTACGAACAAAACATAAAAACTAAAAAACTAAAACTGATAAAATCAGAAGAAATTAAATTTTCAAAAAGTATCCACGAAAGATATTATTCTTATGAATTTGTTTTCTCTGATAACCAAATTTGGCATATTAGTAAAAATGAAAAAACTGGTGAATTAAGGCAAGTAAATACTGGTGAGCAAAATGAAAATGGGAGAAGCGAAATTGTTTGTGGAAATTTGGAACTAATCTATACCGAAATAGAAAGTCTAAAATAGATGCATCGCCCAACAGCCATTTTGAGCTAGCTGGAATTTAGTGGAATTACCGTTTCGCATCAAGCTTTCGTTAATCCGAAAATTGAGCGGTTACGAATTTCCAGCCATCTCAAAGTGGCATAACGTTAGCAGTGATTTTGCATCAGAAAAGAAAATTTTTGGTTAATGAAAAAGACAATTAGAATACTAGCTTCTCTACTCTTCGTTCTTTTGATTTTCGGCTATTTGAACTTTTTCTCAAGTATTGTTTTTCCTTGGCAAAAAGCAGAAGCGATTAAAACGACATTAAATTGGGGCGGTTTAGCGGAACTGCCGAAAGAAGTAGAAAATCTTAGCGTTGAAAAATCAGGAAGTATGTTTACCCGAACTTTTACTATTGAATTCAACGCTGACCAAAAGGAAATTGAAAATTGGATTCTGAATAGTAAAAGACTTAAACATAATAAGCCAAAAGTAAAAGGAGTAAACGAAACTTACGGAATTTACCCAGGCGAAAATGAATCACTTGGCGGAAAAGTAAGCATCGAAAAAAGTAAGGTTACAATTCGAATGAGTTGGAGTTAATAAAAACCACTGCTAACAGCTAAAGTTTCGTTGCGTGCGTAGCACGAACAATGAAACTCGTGTTGAACGGAACCGCTCTACATCTATCCCTTATGGGGTTTTCGATAAACAAGTGAGAAGAATTTCAAGAGGCTATTGCGCCTCTTTTTTTGGGAGCAGTTTTTAACGTGGTTTTAATGTGTTTTCTTTCACAATAGCACATACCTTCCCTTACCCGTAAAATTAGCTTTTACAGGCAACAGAGTTTTGGCTACTGCCAAGATACCAAGCAGGCGGGCCACGCTGGTCAAAAACTGCTATTCGATGTAAATTGCCTGTTTTGCAGCAAGGACATTTGAGCAATAGGGGCTTCTTTTCTGCTTTTTCCAATACTTTCACTTGAAGTTTCTCCTGTAAAATCTTCAACTTTTGACGCTTCCAAGTACTGCTCAAAAAGCCATAATGACGTATTTTTACAAAGCCTTTGGGCAAAATATGTAATGCAAACCGCCTGATAAACTCCTGATGCGTAAGTGTCATTTGCTTTTTGACTCCCGCCATTCGATAATCTTTGTAATCAAAAGTCACATTCTGCCCATCAATGTTTTTGATTCGATGATTACTAATGGCAATTTTATGGGTGTATCTTCCCAAATATTCTACCACTGACTTTGGGCTTCCAAAAGGTTTTTTGGCAAAAACGACCCAAGGTTTTCGCCATAATTCTTGACGTATTTGCTCGTACTGTATTGGAGTTTTAGCTTTGAGTTTCCCACAATACTTTGCCCTAAAAACGGTCGATAAGGCTTTTACAGGAAACAGAAACTTACCGTCTGCTCGAATATTTTTCCATTGTCCGTCTTTATCTACTCCGCCACCTGGAATAATACAATGCAGGTGCGGATGCAAACTCAATTGCTGTCCCCAAGTGTGCAAAACGGCAATCATTCCCGTTTGCATTTCTTTGGTTTTACCAAATTGTTGTAACGTTTCCCAAGTCGCTTCAAACAAGATGTCATACACTATTTTTGGTTGGTGTATAGCCAAAGAATTAATACTATCGGGCAAAGTAAAAACTACATGAAAATATGGAATAGGTAAAAGTTCAGCGGTTCTGGCTTGAATCCAATCTTCTCTGTTTTTGCCTTGACATTTAGGACAATGCCGATTCCTGCAAGAATTGTAACTGATTTTTATAATACCGCAATCGTCGCAAGCATCGATGTGTCCACCTAATTCGGCAGTTCTACACCTCCTTATGGCAGATAGTGTACGCAATTGCCAACTGTTTAAACCTAAATCTTCAATTCTTGTTCCTAACTTTCGAGCTACATCAGCTACTTCAAACTTGGACTGCATTGTGCAAAAAGAGTATCAAGCGGACTAAATTTTTGTTGGCTTTCTAGTTGGGCAATTTGTAAATATTCCAAGGTGGTCTCTAGGTTTTGGTGTCCTAAAAGGTCTTTGAGCGTGATGATGTCCATACCATCTTCGAGCAAATGGGTAGCATAGGTGTGACGTAATGTATGTACATGAACTTCTTTTTGAATACCTACTGCTTTAGCCACTTGCTTCACCGCCCATTGCACTCCGCGTTGTGAATACCGACCATCAAAATCTCCTCCACCACGACCGGCAGGCTGACCATTGAAAAGGTAATCTTGGGGTTTTTCGACCTCAATGTATTTTTTTAATCCTCGAATCAAATGAATCGAAAGCGGTACGTAGCGGTCTTTCTTCCCTTTGCCTTGAACTACTTTGAGTTGTTTTCTATCGAAATCTAAATCTTGTAAGCGCAACGAACGTGCCTCCATACAACGAAGTCCACAACCATAAAGCAAACCAATAAGAATTTTGTGTTTGAGTAACTTTGCGCCTTGAAGCATCGCCCAAACTTCAGGTTTACTCAGTACAACAGGGAGTTTTTTCTCGTGTTTTATCGAAGGCAAACGCAAGTATTCATACGATAATCCTTCAGATTTAAGCAGAAAACGAAGTCCATAAACACAGTGTTTAAAATACGCTTGCGAGGGTGATTTAGACTTCTTTTGAAGATAAAATAAATAGTCGTGAACTTGCTCAGGATCCAATTCGGTCGGAATTTTACCAAAATACAATGCAATCGAAGCTACATGGCGGGAGTAATTTTTAAATGTGCTTTGGCTTCTACCCAAAACCGAGATGGTGCGCTCAAAACGATCAATAAGTTCCTCAAAACCTGGAACTTCACGCTTGGCTTGGTTAAGAATCTTGTTTTCTCTTAACGCATCAGGATGCTTTTTTTTGTAGTCATAATTATCTATTTTAGTTATCTTCGTAAGATAATCAAAATCGACAATGGTGCTACCGAAGGTTTAGTTCAACAGCGGTTTCGGGAGATTGCTGGGCTTGGTCAACTTCCGAAAAAACTACGTTTTTTCAAAAGTCGTCTTGTACTTGGAGAATTAAGTCTTAAATTCGTCGCAACCTCCCGAAGCCGCGGGACGTCAAACTGTCTAATAACCTCTTTTTTCTGTTGATATTTTGTATTAAAAATCCTTCAAATAATTTGCATAAATCGTTGATTTTTATTACATTTAAGCATGAAATTCATCAACGGAACCAACAGAAACCAACTCCCGCTTTTTGCCTCATCGATTGATGATGCCATCGCGCAAGACAACGAAATCAGGCTCATTGACCTTTTTGTGGATAGTCT
>NZ_DATBVQ010000085.1:0-12107 GCF_036515215.1 Flavobacterium sp. | reverse complement strand
TTTTTCTTTGATCTCGACAATTTTCGGCGGCTCTTCAGTCACTTCTTCTGCCTTTGCAACCACCGGTTTCACAAACTTAACCTGGTCCACTTTTGGTGGTGGTGGTGGTGGTGGTGGCAGATTCTTTATCGGCTCTTCTTTCTTCGGAGGCAATTTAATGGCAGTGATTTTAATATCCCTGTCCATGTCTTCCACCTCACCCTTCGGAAGCAAATCCGCGATTAACGGCGCACTTACAGCAAGGGTAAAAAACACAGCACCAAGAATAAGCGCTTTAACAGTTGTTTTTCTGTTAGCCTGTCTTAATTGATAAGCACCATAACTTTTGTTACGCCCTTCGAAGACAATATCAAGCCATTGGTTTTTTAATAAATCTAATTTCATGTTTCTTAATTATTAGGTTATTCAGAAAAAAAGATTGCTCTTATTTCCCTTCTAACAATTTTAGTTCCTCAGGCGAAAAATCATTAACGATAGTATAAGTCGGAACTCCAACAATAGCCATTTCGTCTAGTATGTCAATGACGTTTTTATAGTTCGCCTTCTTACTAGGTTTGATGATTACGATCATTCCTTTGTCTTTATTACCGGTATATTTCAGCACAGATTCTTTTCTAGTATCAAGTTCTTTACGAATACCGTCCTTCCCGTAAGCAATCTCCTTAGGTCCTGCAATTGGCGTAGCCAATAAACCCATATAATAAATCAACTTGTTATCAGCACCTAACATTACAGTCATTGTACGATTCTCGTCAACTTTCATATCAACATTGTCTTTGTCCGGATCTTTACTTGGCAACCCCAAATTCATCGATTGAGGTTTAGACAACGTAGTGGTTAGCATAAAGAATGTGATCAATAAGAAAGCTAAATCAACCATGGCAGTTAAATCTACCTTTGAGTTTGCTTTCTTACTTCTTACTTTTCCACCTTTACCGCCTCCACCGTCGCCGGTATTTAATTCAGCCATTTTAGTGTGTGTTTTTTAATTAAAAATCTTTTCCTCTTAAACCAGTAACCAAACTAAAGCTATTGATTTTTTGCTCTTGTAAAATATCCATCACTTTTTTAATGGCTGGATATTCTTCTTTTGCATCACCTTTAATGGCGACTTGCAATTCTTTATCATTCACCTCTATATTTGCAATACGCGCATTATAGATCCATTCTTTCAGCTGATTATCAAGAGAGTCTAAAGGAATGCCGGGTTGACCCGCTTTTCCTCTATCTGCAGCTTTCATATCGATGATTTGCTTAAGGTTAAGAATTGGAACTCCAAACCCATCCATTAAAGCAAATTTATTTTTTTCATCCTCAGAAAAAGTTACGCCATATTTATCACCCATTAACCCCAATGTTCTCTTACGGATTTCTCTTCCTTTCAAATCAAAGAACACCTTCCCTTTACCTACAGTTAATGTAGCCAAATCAGTTTCAGGCAATTTAGTCTGAACTGTCGAAGCAGGAGTATCTACAGGTAACGCTTCCGGAACCTTAGCTGTAGCGGTCAAAATAAAGAACGTAAGCAAAAGGAATGCAACATCACACATAGCCGTCATGTCTATAGATGTTGATTTTTTTGACATTTTTAATTTAGCCATAATTTTCTTGTAGTATAGTATCTGACATATTACTATGTCAAATTAATTATTATTGTTTCAAGCTCCCTCTGAATCTTCTGTAAGTATTTACAATTGTAGTACCTGCTTCATCAATTGAGTAAGTTAAATCATCAATTTTAGCGGTAAAGAAGTTGTAAGAGACAATCGCTACAACTGAAGTAGAAATACCAGTTGCAGTATTAATAAGTGCTTCAGAAATACCATTCGCAAGAGCAGCTTGGTCAGGAGTACCAGCAGATGCTAATGCACCAAACGCTTTAATCATACCTGTAACCGTTCCTAATAAACCAGCTAATGTTCCCAAAGAAACTAATGATGAAATAATCGTCATGTTTTTTTCTAACATTGGCATTTCAAGAGAAGTAGCTTCTTCAATTTCTTTATGGATTGTTTCAGCAGCTTCTTCACTGTTAAAACCTTCTTTTTTAACATCTTGATATTTTACTAAAGCTGATTTAATTGCATTTGCAACAGAACCTTGCTGTTTGTCACAAGCAATGATAGCTTCTTCAATGTTTCCTTCTTTAATGTTGTTTTGTACATTTTTCATAAAAGTATCTAAGTTACCTTTACCAGCAGCTTTAGTGATTACGAAATATCTTTCGAATGAAAAAACGAAAGTCATCAATAATAATCCCATCAAAACAGGTACAATAGGACCTCCCTTGTACACCATTGCCAAATAATTCCCTGGAAGTGGGTGACCTGTATTAACTCCGCCTTCAAAGTTAGCTCCATTACCCATTATGAAATTCCAAATAATCCATCCAACAAATACACATGCAACAATAATGATACCTGAAACCATTCCTCCACCGTTTGAACTGCTTTGTTTTTTAACGTTTGCCATTTTTCTTAATTTTAATAGTTTTAAATAATTTATTTTTAGTTATAATAAACTTGTAGTCCCGCAAATTTATATGATTAGTTCAAATAAAAAAACTTTTTTTAATTTTATTGGGAATTAATTTTATTCGGAATAAAATTGATTTTTTCAATTAATCGGTTTTTCGTCGACATCCTTAAACAAATTTACTGTTTTTTGCAAAAAAAACTATCATTTTGTGAATTAATAAGATATTAATTCAATACGTATGCTATTATGGTTAAAAATATTTTTTTTAACTATTAGCAACAAAACAGGAATAAAGTTGCGTTAAACCCTAAAATAAATGTATTTAAAATCAAAAAATAATTTTTAATATAATAAATTGCATCTAATATTAATTCGTTTGGAGCAATGGGAAAGAAAGAAAATTTCATAAAAGTAATTACTGAAGGATATACCTCTAAAGGAGAGAGCATTATTCTAGGTAGCGCAATCCTTGACGGTCAAGTTGTGGGAGAGGCCCATGTAAAAATACCCTTAAAAACTTTAAACAGACATGGGTTAATTGCAGGGGCAACAGGCACGGGAAAAACAAAAACCATCCAGGTTTTATCCGAACAGCTGTCTTCTTTTGGGATTCCGGTACTAATGATGGACATCAAAGGCGATTTTAGCGGTATTGCAAAAGAAGGCGAGGAGAAACCTTTTATTACGGAGCGCCATGCTAAAATAAACATACCTTATAATATAGCAAAATTTCCAGTAGAGCTATTGACACTATCCGAACAAAACGGAGTACGCCTTCGCGCCACCGTTTCTGAATTTGGCCCCGTCCTTTTTTCGCGTATTTTGGGCTTGAATGACACACAGGCTGGTGTAGTTTCGGTGATTTTCAAATATTGTGACGACAATAAAATGCCCTTATTAGACCTTAAAGACATCAAAAAGATAATCAACTATATATCTGAGGAAGGGAAAGAGGAAATCACGCAAAGTTACGGCAGAATATCAACTTCCACCACCGGCATCATTCTCAGGAAGATAATCGAACTGGAACAACAAGGAGCAGAACTTTTTTTTGGCGAAATGTCGTTTGACATAAACGACTTGATGCGAATTGACGAAAACGGAAAAGGCTATGTAAACATTCTCCGATTGACTGACATTCAAGATAGGCCAAAATTATTCTCTACTTTCATGTTGAGTTTACTTGCTGAAATATACCAACAAATGCCCGAAAAAGGGGATTCAGACCAACCCGAATTGGTCGTTTTTATTGACGAGGCTCATTTGATTTTTAACGAGGCCAGTAAGTCCTTATTGGAACAAATCGAAACAATCGTAAAACTGATACGATCTAAGGGAATCGGAATTTATTTTGTTACGCAAAATCCTATGGACGTTCCAAGTGGCGTATTGGCACAACTAGGGTTGAAAATTCAACATGCTTTAAGGGCTTTTACAGCCAAAGACAGACAATCGATCAAACGGACCGCTGACAATTATCCATCCTCTGACTATTACAATACCAGTGAAGTATTGACTAGCCTGGGAATCGGCGAAGCATTGGTCACTGCATTAAACGAGAAAGGGATCCCCACTCCGCTGGTGGCAACCATGATGCGAGCCCCTATGAGCAGAATGGATGTTTTGACGGAAAGTGAAATCCAGGAAATTAACAGCAAATCGAAGTTGGTAAAAAAATATAGTGAACTTATTGATCGTGAAAGCGCCTACGAAATGCTCAATAAAAAAATTGCTGTTATCGAGGCAGAAACCGCTAATCAAGACCAACAAAAACAAGAACAAAAAGCTTCCAGCACCAAGGCATCCCAAACGAAAAGCATGACTGATGAAATGGGTAAATCAGTCTTAAAAGTTTTGACAAGTGCCACTTTTATTAGAGGGGCATTTGGAATTTTGTCGAAAATGTTGAAAAAATAAATTTAAAGATCATGAAGAATCTTAAACTTGTACCCTGCGTCATCCTAATGGTTGTTTGCAGTTGCAACTCTGACAAAAATCAGAAAACCGAATTACAACTCAAAGCTGAAATCACCGAAGCGGAAAAGGATTTTGAAAAAATGGTTTCCGAAAAAGGGATCGCCGAGGGATTTTATCAATTTGCTGATTCAGAAGCCGTAATCAAGAGAGAAAACGACATTTTAATTATTGGAAAAAATAATATTCGCAAGTATTATTCGGATCCAAAATACAAAACAGCTTCCGTTAGTTGGACCCCTGACTTTGTGCAAGTATCGAAAGATGGAGATTTAGGATACACTTACGGTAAATACGTATGGACCTCTAAAGATTCTTTAGGAAAAGAGCATGTCTCGAAAGGTATTTTTCACACGGTTTGGAAAAAGCAAAATGACGGCAGTTGGAAATATGTTTGGGACTAATACTTAAAACAACAATGTAAAATGAAAAAATATTTCGTACAAAACGCCCCGTTTATTGTTCCCACTTCGGACGGTAAACTAATAGAGGAACATCACGGCTTGGCCACCACCAGAAACGCCGAAATTTCTATTGCACATATGGTTGCACCTCCAAAATGGAGCGAACCCTATCAAACACCCGAGTTCGATGAATACACTTATATCATAAAAGGGAAAAAACAGTTTATTATTGAAGGAGAAGTGATCATTCTTGAAGCTGGACAATCCATAAAAATAGAGAAAAACACGCGAGTTCAATATTCGAACCCATTTGATGCCGAATGCGAATATATCGCGATTTGCCAACCCGGATTTGATTTTACAAAAGTGCATCGAGAGGAATAATTTAGCCCCGATTTTCCCGAAGCTTCGGGAAAAATCCTTTTTTGTCTTGCACCGCTTGCGGTTGAGGACAAAAAAGATTGCAACGGATAGCGGGAATAGCTCCAAAAAAAACTATTTCAGCAGTTCCAGAATTTTATTTTCTACCAATTCGCTGTCCCAGACACTCTCAATATTATCTATTTTCAAAACTTCCTCCATAATAGCGTTTTGAAGATCTCCAATAGCCAAGGCCTCGGTATAAGGACGATCGCTAAAAGTCACTCTGCTGTAGAGCGGAATCCACTTATCAGGGTGTTTGTCCGAAAACCATTTCTCTATTTTCTTTTGCAAAAGGAATTTGTCATCGGCCGTTTTGGAACTCATCTCCATAAAATTGCGGTACGAAAGTTCCGCTATGGCATCCGCATTTGGTTTGCGCGATTTTTGATATTCCGAAAAAATTAATTCCCAATCGTCACCATATTTTTCGATCATCTCATAAAGAACAGTGATGTCCTCAAACCCAGCATTCATTCCTTGGCCGTAAAAGGGCACAATGGCATGACAGGCGTCGCCGATTAGCGCCACTTTATCTTTGTAAGTCCATGGATAGCATTTCATCGTCACCAAGGTGCTGGTTGGATTATTGAAAAAATCTTCGGCTAATTTAGGGATCACATCGATGGAATCTGGAAAGTTTTTCTCAAAAAAAGCTTCCACCTCTTTGCGGTCCTTCAATAAATCGAATGAGTTTTCCCCTTCAAAGGGCATAAATAAGGTGCAGGTAAAACTACCGTCTAAATTTGGCAACGCAATCAACATATAGTCGCCACGAGGCCAAATATGAAAGGAATTCTTATCTAGTTTATGTGTTCCGTCTGGATTTGCGGGGATGTTTAATTCCTTGTATCCCATATTCAAAAACTCTTGAGAGTAATTAAACATACTCTGACGCTGCATGCGATGACGAATTCTGGAAAATGCCCCATCAGCGCCAAAGACAATGTCGTATTTTCTTTCTTCCCAAACCCCTCTTTCGGTTTCCCCGACATGAAGAGTGGCTTCTTTTAAGGTTACGTCCCAAATTTTCTGATTGAAGAAAAATTCAGCCCCAGCTTCTTCGGCAAGATCGATCATTTTTCGATTCAGTATCCCCCTCGAAATGGAGTAAATCGCTTCGCCTTCCTGACCGTAATTCTGAAAATTAAGTTTATCCACTAAGTGAATCGCTCGTTTCTCCATTGGAATCGCAATTTCACGCACTGCATCACCTACCCCTACACCATCTAAAGCTTTCCAGCCACGGTTGGACATGGCTAAATTTATGGAACGTCCGGAGAATTGGATTCGCCTAATGTCGGGGCTTCTATCGTATATATGAACCGTATGACCTGCTTTGCGTAAGTAGATAGCTAATAAAGATCCGACTAAGCCGGAACCAACTACAGCTATTCTTTTTGGAGTTTGCATTATTTTTTATAAAAGGTTAGGCAAAATTACTGATTTATTACTTCAAGGGGTTTAAAAAACTCAGTTTTTACTTGGCATAAAGACCAGTTTCGTCGAAGTTTCAACAATTTCTGCCTTATTCATTTTCATTTTCCTGAACTTTCCTTCATTATACCTGACAGCCTGATCATTGTAATGCGAACTTAAGGGATTACCGGACTGTCCTGTTGGCAGAATGCTCCAGCTGTTTTCTATATCCGAAAAATCAACTATTCTCCTGGTTGACGGACCGCCCTTAACGACGTATTTCCCTTCATTTGTATAATCAAACATCTGGTTGTTGATTACTTCATTCGAACCCGAAACTTCAAATGGGCCTACATTGAAAATCTTACGTAGTGCAGCCACTTTACCCAACGGATGCTCATATTCTACTACATGAACTTTGTTCCAAGTCCAATCCGAAACTGAACTCCCCAACTGTTTTTCCAAAGTCGTAATAGCTTCCTTAAAAGATTGTGAAAGAATCTCTTTTCTGGTTTCTTTTTTATTTTTGGTTTCAACATTATCCCACCAAAGTGAACTGTCGTTAGTAATTTGTTTTGCAATCATTTGTTTCATGACATGAGTGGTCAAAAACTGCTTGAAACCAGCTGCGCCAAGTTCATCCCCAAAAGTACCTTTCAGGTACAAATAAATCCACTTATTGTAAATCGTCGGCGCTACATCGTTCAGATTACTGGTTCCTTTCCAAGATTTTAAAGCCGAAACCGCTGCCGCCTCATTTTTTGAAAGCGACGCTACATCCAGATTTGAAATTAAATTTTTAACGACCTCGGTTGCCACTACGGATGTATTATCAGTTATCATTTTACTGACAGATTCTTTGTCCCAATTTGATTTGGGATCCAACAATTGAGTTATCCTTTTGGCCCTGTCTTCAGGAAGGTAATATCCGGGATATAAAAACCCGTCAATGGCTTCCGGTTGGTTATTTGCCGAATAGACATAATTCCATGCAGGGTTGACGGCCGAAGGGTTTTTGGAGAAATCCAAATACTCCGTTATGTCATCTTCTCCCGAAGCACCATCCAAAATTAAATGGGTATCTACCCCTTCATTATGCTTGTACAGTTTTCCTGTCGCCCACCAAGCCACATTGCCTTTTGCATCACCGTACATCACGTTCAGTCCTGGCGCGGCAATAAGGGCCACTCCTTTCTGAAAACCAGCCTTGCTTTTAGCGTGTGAGAGGCTATAAACCGCATCAAGAATATGAATGGGTTGCTGCGTATAAACCCAAGACATCGCAACCGGTTTCTGCGAGTTTAAACCGTCAATCAAATCATTCATAATCGGGCCATGACGACTCACTTTTACATTCATCACCACATCAGTGGTATCCTTTACTTTGATAATCTTATTTCTGACTTCATAATTGCTAAACCCTTCAGGAGTTTTATATCTTCCACTGTCATTAGGATCATTTTCTTCTTGGTAAAAATCGATATCGTCATTTTCGAACATGGTCAAACCGTATGCATACTCTCTATTGTGTCCCAGTAACGGATATGGAGTACCAGCCAAATAGCAACCATACAACTCGAATTCCGGAGTGACTAGATGCGCTTCATACCAAGTCCCAGGTTGTGAAAACCCAATATGGGGGTCATTGGCAAAAAGCACTTTACCACTTTTGGTTTTCTTCCCACCAATAACCCAACTGTTGCTCCCTATAAAAGGAGGAATTGGGGACTGATCTAACAATGCACTAATCGATTTAGAAATGGCAAGATATTCCTCTGGCTTTTCCTTTGCATTTTTAATTTTGGTAGTATTAAAAGAACCGTCCAAGCCAAAATCTTTTAAATAATCCATTCCGTATTTGTTAAGAATGTCCGTCAGTAGAGGATCTGTTTTTTGGGCCATTGCAAAACTAAAAGACATATAGCCGTAAATATTATAAATGTCTTTAATAGTAAATTTTTCTTTATTGACTCCTACCAACCGGAACTCAATTGGACTAGGTCCCTCCTCCATAAATTGGTTAATCCCGTCAAGATATGCCAAGGTCAACTGATAACTTGGGTCATTTTTATCCAGTTCGGCAATCGCTTTATCCGAAGCTTCTTCTATACCTAACCCTGCAAAAAACTGGTCATTCTTCAACGCCACTTTTCCGAAAAGTTCCGACAAACGTCCTGGAGCAATACGTCGCATCAATTCCATCTGCCATAATCTATCTTGTGCATGAACATAACCCAGGGCCACCATCGCATCATTTGCATTAGCCGCATAAATATGGGGAACCCCATATTCATCAAAATAAACTGTTGTCGCATCCTGAATGTTTTTAAGCTCTGATTGACCTTCATATTTGGGTTTTAAATAAAAACCATAAACAGTCAAAGATAGCGTGAGTACTACCAAAATCGATATTAAAATCAGTAGCCCCTTTTTAAATTTATTCATATTTAAGTTTTATTACGCAAACAAATATAAATGATTTCAAAATCATATTGAACGAATTATATTTCAATATTGTAGAACATTTCCACAAATTCAATCATTTAATATTTGACTAAAAAACTACCTGCGACATATTGGTTCCGCAAACTAATCATTTGATATTAAACAAAGAAAGTGTCTAAATCGCAAATACGATCTAGACACTCCCGTTATATAATAAAAGAATTGATTTATTCTTTTTTGCTTCCGTCAATAATAGCGCCGGTTCCAGCACCAACTCCAGCGCCAGCGAGACCACCGATTATAGCTCCCTCGCCTTTTTTCTTGCTAATTATTGCTCCAGTCACAGCTCCAACTCCAGCACCAATTACGGCACCTTTTGCTGCTCCACTCCAACCTTTTTTCTCCGTCACAGTAGTAGTCGTAGTCGTGCTACTGGTACTTGCCGGTTGATTGACAACAATAACTTCTTTTTGTGTTGCTGCTCTGTCCATTTCAATCTGCATTGAATCGACAACTTTCTGCTTTTCAATTTCGATTCTCATCGAGTCGATACTTGCCTGCTTGGCATCTTCGACACTCATTTCTCCTTGATTTCTACAAGAAACTAATGCCAAGGCTAATAATGTAAAATATACTATTTTCATAATCGTGAATTTTAGAATTTATAACTCAACAAAGAAACGGCTATGCGCCTCAAAAAGCCTTACACAATTTGATCTATTTGTTGTAAAATTCCAAGAAGTAAAAGTCTAGTAGGTATTAACGCAATATTCCCGCTTTCAAGATTTGACCAAAATTATACATATCTTCAAAAGAACAATACAATGGTACTGGAGCAAAACGAATCACATTAGGCTCGCGCCAATCGGTGATCACACCGTTTTCCATCAAATAATCAAACAAACTACGTCCTTCTCCATGAAGAAGAACCGATAATTGACAGCCTCTTTCAGACAGATCCGATGGCGTTATAATTTCGAAAGTACTATTTACTTCTTTATCTATCTCGTGAAGGACGAATTCCAAGTAAGCGGTAATCTTATCTCTCTTCTCGATCAAGGCATCCATTCCTATTTCGTCAAACATTTCCACCGAAGCCAAATAAGGGGCCAAAGATAGGACTGGTAAATTACTGATTTGCCAACCATCTGCTCCATGAACAGGGTCAAAAGTAGGTTCCATTTTGAAACGGCGTTCTTTATTGTGTCCCCACCAACCTGCAAATCGAGGCAAATCTGGATTATTATGGTGTTTTTCGTGTACGAAACAACCAGATGCATTTCCTGGCCCCGAATTCATGTATTTGTAACTGCACCAGGCAGCAAAATCAGCATCCCAATCGTGAAGTTCCAGTTTGATATTTCCCGCTGCATGGGCTAAATCCCAACCAACTATGGCGCCAGCATCATGACCTGCGGCTGTTATCGTTTTCATGTCGAAAACTTGGCCAGTATAATAATTCACTCCCCCTATTAATACCAAGGCCAACTCATCGCCCACTTCGGCAATTTTTGCTAAAACATCTTCCAAGCGAATGTTGTGTTCTCCTTCTCTTCTCTTAATTTCAACAATGGCGTCTTCCGTTTTGTAACCGTGAAAATTAACTTGACTTTGAAACATGTATTGATCCGAGGGAAAGGCTTTTTCCTCGCAAATGATCTTGTATCTTGATTTTGTAGGTCTGTAAAAAGAAACCATCAATAGATGAAGATTTACCGTTAAAGTATTCATAACCGTCACCTCTGAAGGTAACGCTCCCACAATTTTACTTAAGGGTTTTGCAAAACGTTCGTGGTAATCCCACCATGGTTTTTCGGCATAAAAATGTCCTTCGACAGCCAGATTAGCCCAATCATCCATAACTTCATCGACATATGCCTTTGTCCTTTTGGGCTGCAACCCCAAGGAATTACCCGTGAAATAAATTACTTTTTCGCCATTTACTTTGGGAAAAATAAATTCATCCCTATATTTATTCAGTTTGTCCTGTGAGTCAAGTTGCTGCGCAAATTCTTTAGTATTTTCGAAAGTCATTGTTTCTTTTATTTGTGCCGTAAAAATAGCTTTTATTTATTCTCTTGCAAAGAGGAGTCTCTTAATTTATACTTTCTTGCGATAGAAATAAATACCAAAAAACAGCATATTAATTGACTATATTTGATAGAATATAAAACTCTATCCTATGTTGAAAAATAATTTAAATGTTGTCATCATTTCACTGGCAATGGTAATTTCAGCTTATTTGTTTTCGAATGCTTTCCAGAATCGAAATAAAAGCAGCGACACCATAAGCGTTACAGGATTAGGGAAGAAAGATTTCACTTCCGATTTAATTGTATGGAACGGTTCGTTTTCCAAAAAAAGCACTACCCTAAAAGAAGCATACGCTAATCTTGATTCCGACAGAGAAAAAATAAGAACCTATCTTAGCGGTAAAGGAATTAAATCTGGCGAAATGGTTTTTTCGGCGGTGAATTTCAATAAAGATTTTGAAACCATCTTTAATCAAAATGGCACTACCAGACAGCAAATTTTCACTGGTTTTACCTTGACACAAAATGTGAGTATCCAATCTAAGGAGGTAAATAAAATTGAAGAAATTTCAAGACAATCAACCGAGCTAATCAATTCTGGAGTCGAATTTTACTCAAATGCACCAGAATATTATTACACAAAACTGGCAGAATTAAAGATACAGATGATAGCCGAAGCAACAAAAGACGCTAGCACGAGAGCCAAAAGCATTGCCGAAAATGCTGATGCTAATCTTGGGCATTTAAAAAAGTCAGATATGGGCGTTTTTCAAATTATTGGTCAGAACTCATCTGAAGACTATTCTTATGGAGGATCATTTAACACCAGTTCAAAAAACAAAACAGCAACTATCACAGTAAAATTAGTGTATCAAGTAGACTAGATTTTCAACAAATGTTATTATTTCTTAGGAGTCGCGTGAGGGATTGCTTC
>NZ_DATBVQ010000084.1:0-7264 GCF_036515215.1 Flavobacterium sp. | reverse complement strand
TTTCGAATATGAAATTACTAGAAGGAAAAGTGGCCATCATAACAGGCGCAAGTCGCGGAATTGGAAAAGGAATAGCGGAAGTTTTTGCAAAACACGGAGCGAACGTTGCTTTTACTTACAGTTCATCTGTAGAGTCAGCCTTGGCATTAGAAAACGAATTGAATGCTTTGGGAATCAAAGCGAAAGGATACCAGTCAAACGCCGCCGATTTTAACGAAGCGCAAACGATGGTTGATGCCGTTATCGCTGAATTTGGCACCATTGACATCTTGATCAATAACGCGGGAATCACTAAAGACAACTTGCTGATGCGTATGTCAGAAGAAGATTTTGACAAGGTTATAAACGTAAATTTGAAATCAGTTTTCAACATGACAAAGGCGGTTCAGAGAACTTTCCTCAAACAACGCTCGGGTTCGATCATCAATATGAGTAGTGTAGTCGGAGTGAAAGGAAATGCCGGCCAAACGAATTATGCCGCGTCTAAGGCCGGAGTTATTGGTTTTACCAAATCGGTGGCATTGGAGTTGGGATCTCGTAATATTCGTTGTAACGCTATCGCACCAGGATTCATCGAAACGGAGATGACCGCAAAATTGAATGACGAAGTGGTTCAAGGATGGAGAGACGGAATACCTATGAAACGCGGCGGAACTACTGAAGATGTTGCTAACGCTTGTCTTTTCTTGGCTTCAGATATGAGTTCCTATATTTCCGGACAAGTATTGAATGTGTGCGGAGGAATGCTTACTTAAAATTATTTTTTAAATTATAAATGAAGGATTTTAAATGAAATAAAGTTCGGAATTTATAGTATATTTAAATAAAAAAGAATGACCACAAACACAGTTCTATTGGTAATACTTTCATTATTAGTCGCTGGCGGTTTGTCATTTTTTCAATATTATTACAAAGCCAAAAACAAGTCGAAGTTGATTTTGTTTTTGGCTTTTTTGCGTTTCGCTTCCGTTTTCGGGCTACTGTTGTTGCTGGTTAATCCCATAATCACCAAAAATGAAGAAGAAATAGTCAAACCTCCCTTGTCCATCGTGGTCGACAATTCAAGCTCGATTGCGGCTTTGAATGCGGATAAAAAGGCCATTGAATTGTATAATGCTTTGGCCAGTGATAGAAGATTGCAGGAGAAATACGATGTTCAGTCCTATCGATTTGACAGCGAATTTGAGCCGTCTGAGAAATTTGATTTCAAGGGCACACAAACCAACTTGGATCTGATATCCAAAAATCTCAGGAACAGCAATAGAAATAAAATATTCCCAACGATCATCATCACAGATGGGAATCAAACTTCCGGGAACGATTATGTGTATAGCTTTGATACCTCTAATAAAGTTTTTCCCATAGTCCTCGGAGACACCACTAAGGTATTGGACCTGAAAATAAACCAGCTCAATGTCAATAAATATGCTTTTTACAAAAATAAATTTCCTGTGGAAGTGTTTTTGCAGTATTCAGGGGACAAAAACGTAACGGCCGATTTTACCATTTCGCAAGGAAATTCAGTTTTAACCAAGGAAATTATTTCTTTTTCGCCGTCCAAAAAAACAGCGGTAATTCATGTGCTGCTGCCGGCAAACAAAGTGGGTTCGCAAGTTTTCAAAGCTCGAATCTCTTCCAAAGAAAAGGAGTTGAACACTTACAATAACATCAAAAACTTTGCAGTCGAGGTCATGGACCAGAAGACAAATGTCGCCATCATTTCGGCTATAAACCATCCTGATCTGGGTGCTATCAAGCGAGCAATTGAGTCGAATGCACAACGTAAGGTAACTGTGTTTAAACCGCAAGAAATAAAATCATTACGTGATTTTAATATATTAATTATATACCAACCAACTGCTGAATTCAAATCGATTTTTGAAGAGAACAAATCGGCAGGTATTAATACATTCGTAATTACCGGAACGAATACTGATTTTTCTTTTTTAAACCAGCAGCAAAATAATTTGGATTTTAAAATTAGTAGTCAGAAAGAAGATTATTTGGCTGGCTTCAATCCACAGTTTAATCTCTTTGCCCTTGATAATATTGGTTTTGAAAATTTCCCTCCGCTAGAAAACAACTATGGCACAATATCAGCTAATGGTGCAGTTTCCGTTTTGCTGTATTCAAAAATAAGAAACCTGGATACCAAAATGCCTTTGATGGCTTTTGTTGAAAATCAAGGGAAACGTACTGCCTTTCTTTTGGGTGAAAATAGTTGGAAATGGCGACTGCAGAGCCATATGGAAAACCAGTCTTTTGACAAATTCGATGTTTTTATCGATAAAACAATACAATTTTTGGCCTCCAATAATTCCAAAAAATCACTGATCGTCAATCATGAAAGTTTCTACAATTCTGGAGAAGCGATTGAAATCAGCGCGCAGTATTTCAATAAAAACTACGAGTTTGATGAAAATGCGCGCTTGAACATCTCAGTTATCAATGCAGAAAGCAAGCAAGCCAAGAACTATGATCTGTTGAAAAGCGACAATTCCTATAAAGTAAATTTGGACGGACTTGCTGCCGGAAATTATAATTTTAAAGTAACGGAACTCAATTCTAAAACAAGCTATTCCGGTCGTTTCGAGATTTTGGATTTTGATATAGAAAAGCAGTTTGTTAATCCTGACGTCGAAAAACTGAAGCAATTGGCATCAATAACACAAGGAGAGGTCTATTTTTCAGATCAGGCAGATCAATTGATCGATTCGCTTCTCGCTGACGAAAGCTACAAATCCATACAAAAAAGCAATGTGACGCGCTCTCCTTTGGTAGATTGGTATTGGCTGTTGGTTTTGATCGCCGTTTTTCTTTCTGCCGAGTGGTTTGTAAGGAAATACAATGGTTTGTTGTAAATTAATGAAAAGGAATAATTATGGATTTTAGACTTAAAGTTTTCTATACCGTCGCGAACCGACTCAGTTTTACCAAAGCAGCCGCGGAATTATTCATTACTCAACCTGCTATTTCTAAGCACATTCAAGAACTGGAAGAAGAATATAAGATCAAACTTTTTGACCGAAATGGGAATAAAATTTCTCTTACCCAAGCTGGCAGACTTTTGCTGAGCCACACCAATAAAATTTTTGAAATTTACAGGGAAATTGATTTTAACATGAGTGCACTTATAAATCAGCAACGCGGATTGTTGCGAATAGGGGCAAGCACGACCATTTCTCAATATATTATTCCGCCATTATTAGCCCATTTTCATCAAAATTTGAAGGATGTGAAGGTGAACTTAAGAAACGGGAACACGGAACAAATAGAAAATGCACTTTTAAATAAAGAAATTGAGATTGGTATTGTTGAAGGACAATCCAAGAAGAAAACAATTAAATACACTTCCTTTTTAAAGGATGAATTGGTATTGGTATGTAATTCTAAAAACGCTTTAATTTCCAAAACTGAAATAACGCAAGAAGATCTTTTGAAGATGAATTTTTTAATGCGTGAGCATGGGTCTGGAACACTGGAAGTTATTGAGCATGCTTTAAAACATTTAAATATAAAGTTATCGCAGCTTACGATAGAAATGGAATTGGGAAGTACAGAAAGTATTAAATCCTATTTGATGAATTCTGACTGTGTTGCTTTTATATCGATTCATGCCATTGAAAAAGAATTAAAAAATAATGAACTAGCCATACTGGATGTAAACAATCTGAATATGGTAAGGTATTTTTATATCATCAGTTTACAAGGCAAAACAGATGCGCTTTCAGAACTGTTTTTAAAAAGCATATGCAGTCATTATAATTTAAAGTTATAAGAGATTGTTTAATACGATTGGTAAATATCATTCAATAGTTACATCTTTGTTGAGTAATAAATCAACAGCTTCACTTTGGAAAACCAATCCCACATAGTTTCAGACAAGTCTTATTCCCTTTTTGAAATTAAAAAATCACATCAAAAAATCATTTTTGTTTTATTGGGTTTAGTCTGCTTGTCGGGTTTTATATCTCCTCCAATTGCGCTCTTATTAGGTTTAATTGTTGCCAATTTATCAGGACATCCCTTTTTATACTTGAACCATAAAGCAACGAATATTTTATTGCAGGTTTCTGTTGTTGGCTTGGGCTTTGGGATGAATGTGAACAGTGCTTTAGCGGTCGGGAAAGTGGGTTTCTTATTTACCGTTGCTTCTATTTTTAGCACATTGATTTTAGGTTATTGTATTGGTAAATGGCTTGATATCGAAAAGAAAACATCGCACCTGATTTCCTGTGGAACCGCCATTTGCGGAGGTAGTGCGATAGCCGCCATTGCACCTGTGATCAAATCGGATGAAAAACAAACTTCGGTTGCCTTAGGGGTGATTTTTATTCTGAATTCGGTCGCCCTGTTTTTATTTCCTGCCGTAGGGCACTATCTAGATCTGTCACAGCAAGAATTTGGTTTATGGTGTGCTATAGCTATTCACGACACGAGCTCGGTGGTGGGAGCAGCCAACAAATATGGGGCCGAAGCGCTCCAAATCGCCACAACAGTAAAACTGGCCAGGGCGCTATGGATTATTCCCGTTGCTTTGATTACCGCTTCATTATTTAAGAACCAGAAAAGTAAAATCAAAATCCCTTACTTTATAGGCTTGTTTATTTTGGCAATGATGATGAACACTTTTTTTTCACAAACGGCGATCATATCTCCTTATTTGGTCTCTGTCGCTAAAATTGGACTTACCTTCACTTTATTCCTTATTGGAGCGGGTTTAAATTGGAAAATTATTAAAACGGTTGGCGTTAAGCCTTTGTTGCAAGGAATTTTGCTTTGGGGGTTTATCGCGGTTGCCAGCTTGGCGTCAATTATGTATTTTAATTAAATGGTAGGTGAGAGTTTTTTCTTTTTATTACGAAGAATTGTAAACGAATGTAATCATACATAAGCGCGATTAAAAGAAAAAGAACGCCGACAAAAAGTGTCTTCATCTCAAGAAAAGTATAAATGAAACCTCCAGAAATACAACCTATAAAAAAGAAGGCGATTATGGACAGTCGCAAATAAATGCTGGCATTCAGTTTCTTTCTTTCGTTTTGCTTTTTGTAAAAGAACAATTGGGATAATTCGATGCCCAAGTCGGTAAACAATCCGGTCAGATGGGTCGTTCGTACCGTGGATTGCGATATTTTTGTCACCAGCGAATTCTGGATTCCCATGGAAAAAAGCATCGAAAAAGCGATGCATTTCCCCTCAAAGGAAGACAAATCAGTTTCCATTCCAAAAAAACCGACCGAAGTTAGAATCGCTATCTCCAATGAAATTGGTATCACATGCAATAGATCGGGCTGTTTTATGGCCACCAATTCAGCCAGAAAATTGGAGCTAAACGCTCCAAGTAAAAAGAAAATGGTGAAAAAGAAAAAGGTGATCGCGGCGGCATAATCCTGTTTAATCACTTCCTCCGCAAAAAACGCAAAATGTCCCGTGACATTTGTTGTCAAAGTTTTCAATGCCAGAACACCAGTGATGTTTACGATTCCGGCAACGAATGAAAGTAAAGTGGCCAAACGCAGATTGTGAATGAAAGTTCTGTTTTTTCCTTGATGCCGAAACATAGTTGTAAATGTTTTTTTAAAATTAATGTAATCTTAAACCTATTATGTTTGAATCGTACAAAAAAAAAATATATTTGTATCACAAAAAAAATAAATGTAATGAAAAATATCAAGTTTAAGCGTAGGATAGTGATGTTAACCGTAGTGGCTATATGTTTTCTGACCGTATCTTGGGGAATTGTAGGTCATGAAAGAATTAATAAAGCCGCAGTTATGGCATTGCCTCAACCGCTTCAGACGTTCTTTTACAACCATATCGACTTCATTACCCAAGAGTCCACCGTTCCTGATTTGCGTAAATACATTTTGCAAGATAGGGCAGAGAATCCAAGGCATTACTTTGATATGGAAAATTTTGGTTCTGTGGATAGTTTCCCTAAAACCATGGCTGAAGCTAAAAAAAAATATGATGACAAGTTTTTGTCTAAAAACGGAACCCTTCCTTGGCACATTCAGGACATGATGGGCAAGTTGACAACTGCATTTAAGGAAAAACGTAAATCAGAAATCTTGTTTATTGCTGCAGACCTGGGGCATTACATTGCAGATGCACATATGCCTTTGCATACCTCAGACAATCACGATGGTCAACTTACGGATCAAAAAGGAATCCATTCGTTATGGGAAAGCAGATTGCCTGAACTGTTCGTAAAAGACTATAAATTCACTGTAGCTGCAGCGCATTATTACGAAGATGTTGACAAGGCTACTTGGGACATGATATATGATACACATAGTTTAGTACCTGCGTTATTAGCGGCAGATAAAGGACTGCGAACGTCTTTATCCAAAAACCAAATCTTTGTAACCGATGCGGAAGGTAATGTTGTTAAAAACAAATACAACGGCGTACGATACACAGACGAGTATGCTGGACAATTTCATAAAGCATTGGACGGTATGGTGGAAAGCCAAATGAAGAAAGCAGTCACGGCAACGGCTAGTTTTTGGTATACGGCATGGGTAAATGCCGGTAAACCTGATTTGAGTAATTTGGATGCAAAAGAACTTACGAAGCGCAATTGTAGAGCATTGAAAAAAGACAAGAAACTTTTCAAAAAAGGAGAGTTGTTCGGAATAGAAAGCGACAAAGACGCGGAATAGATAATCCCGAACCAGCATAAAAAAAGTCTGTGAGATATTTTCATAGGCTTTTTCATTTTTAATTTTTCTGGTATTTCTTTTTCTTCAGCACATCCGAAGCCGTTTGATAGATTGAAATGGTTTCATTGACTAAATCAGTTCTCTCTTTATCCAGAGGTTTTTGGTCGTAATAAATTTGGAAATCATCCTCAACACCTTCTTTTGGCAATAACGTTAACTGAAACTGTTTTACTTGTTGTTTAGGGGATAATATGGTCAATACATTGTCCTTTATCATACCCAAATCCTGATAAGTAGCAATAAATGCGCGCGGCCTGTATTCTGGTTTTAGTACATCCTGTCCAAAAAATTTGCTTTGGTAATTAAAGTTTAATAGTCCAAAAACGGTTGGCATGATATCAATTTGCGACATAAGGTTTGTGTAACGTCCTGGTTGTATAAACCCCGGACTGTAAATCATAGCAGGAATTCTGTATTTATCAACCGGAAGCTCCGTTTTACCGGCACTTGAAGCGCAATGATCCGCCAAGATAACAAAGACCGTGTTGGCAAACCATGGTTGCTTTTTTGCCATTTCAAAGAATTTCTTCATGGCA
>NZ_DATBVQ010000083.1:0-14560 GCF_036515215.1 Flavobacterium sp. | reverse complement strand
AAACATCCCGAATGGATGATTAAATACGGCGGAAAATATTACTACAATCCAGCCTTGCCCGAGGTTCAAACCCATTTGATTGCCGTTGTGGACGAGGTGGTAAAAAACTATGACATTGACGCCATTCATTTTGACGATTATTTCTATCCCTACAAAATAACCGGGCAAGAATTTAATGATTCAGAATCTTTCAAGAAATACGGGGCTGGAATGAGCCTGGCAGATTGGAGACGTTATAATGTCAATAATTTTGTGAAGTATTGCTCCTATTCCATAAAAAATATTAAGCCATGGGTACAATTTGGTATCAGTCCGTTCGGGGTTTGGCGCAACAAATCAGTTGATCCGAAAGGCTCCGACACCAATTCCGGACAAACCAATTATGATGATTTGTTTGCCGATCCGATGGCATGGATGGAAAACAGCTGGGTTGACTATATCCTTCCTCAACTGTACTGGAGTATGGACCACCGCACTGCTTCGTACACAAAACTATTGAGATGGTGGTCAGAAAACTCCGTAAACACTGCGGTGTACATCGGAAACGGCAGCTACAAAATAAACACCGATTCGGATAAAAGATGGAACATTCCTTCTGAAATACCAAATCAGATTGATGTAACCCGATCATTCAAAAACATCGGAGGAAACGCTTTTTTTAGTGCCAAATCATTTGTCAACAGAAACAAGGCGGTAACCGATTTACTTATGGATAACCAGTACAAATACCCTGCACTCCCTACGGTGGTTCCTCTTTCGAAGAAAACGGTGATCGATGTCCCGACGGTTTGTAACGTCACTAAAGACAATGACTGTTCCACCTATACCATCAACTATCCCATGAAAAGCAAGGTGCGTTACGTTTTGGTTTATGCTGCCAAAAATTCCGAGAAAATAGACGTTAACGACCCGAGTCAAATCATAGACAAAATTGCTTTCAAGGAAAAAAAAGACACCATTTCTATCGTTATCAAAAGAAACAATTTAGAAAAAAACAATAACTACGCCCTCTCATTTATCGATTATTATGGGAATGAGAGCGCAGCGACTTTGTTAAAAACAACCCCAGAAACCAAAACAACCCAAAGTTCTTTAAATAATGAAAATAGACAATAGACCCTGGTATTGGATACCATTTTTGAACTTTGCATCGGGCCTTCCCTACGCTATTATTATTTCGGTTTCGGTAATCATGTATAAAAACCTAGGAATCAACAATGAGGATATTGGTATTTACACCAGTTTGCTGTACCTTCCTTGGGTCATAAAACCCCTTTGGAGCCCTTTTATTGATCTGTATGCGACCAAAAGAAAGTGGTTTTTAGCCATGCAATTAGTGATCTCGATTGCGTTTTTGCTGGTGGGATTGACCATTCCGATGAATAACTTTTTCATTATAAGCCTGGCCGTCTTTTGGGTTGCCGCTTTCGCATCGGCATCCAATGATGTGGCGAGTGACGGTTTTTACATGCTGGCATTAGAGAAAGAACAACAATCTTTTTTTCTGGGAATACGCAGCACATTTTACCGCCTTTCAATGCTTACAGGAAATGGTTTGATCGTAATTATCGGTGGTTATTTGGAACAGGAATATGGGGACAAACAAAAAGCATGGTCCTATACCATGATAATCGTCGGACTCATTATGGCTCTGCTGACGATTTATAATTACTTTTCTACGCCAAAAACCGAAGTTTCCGCAACCAAAAAAGAATCGAAATCTGAACCGAAAGCGAGTTTTGGATCCGTATTCGCGAGTTTTTTCAAAAAAAAGCAAATCGGCTTGGTTCTGGCGTTTATCCTATTGTTCAGGTTGGGCGAATCCCAACTCCTAAAAATGTTAACCCCATTTCTAATTGACGACAAAGGCGTCGGCGGGATGGGGCTAACCACCCAAGATGTCGGTGTGATTTATGGCACGTTTGGCGTACTTTCATTAACCGTTGGGGGAATCATAGGGGGTATCGTTATTTCCAGGGATGGTTTGGGAAAATGGATGCTGCCGATGATTCTGGCGATGCACTTGCCCATCATCGGTTTCATACTGCTTGCTCATTTTCATCCTGCCTCTGTTTATTATATTTATGCGACCGTGATTGCGGAACAATTCGGCTACGGTTTCGGTTTTGCTGCCTTTATGATGTATTTAATTTACGTTGCCGATGGCGAATCAAAGACCTCGCACTACTCCATTGCCACTGGATTTATGGCCTTGGGAATGATGTTGCCTGGAATGCTAAGCGGATTTATACAGGGGTATTTGGGTTATGGAAACTTCTTTATTTGGGTATTCCTAGCTACTGTACCAGGGCTGATACTTTCACGATTCTTGATATTCCCGAAGGAATTTGGAAAAAAGTCGGAATAACAAAATTCGTTAACATATAAGTCATATAAGTTTTAGAAAAAAAATGTTAGCTATTCTAATGTGGCTTATATGGTTAAAAACATAATTTATGACATTAGAACAAAAAATAGGTCAGTTCTTTTTTCCGGCCGTTTTTATAAACGACACGGAAGAAAACATTCAGGCAACCGAGCAGTTGATCAGGGAACATAATATAGGCGGGCTCACTTTTTTCCACAGCAGGGCCAGTGCCGCAACTAATTATGAAGCCAAAAAGAAAATCGTTTTCAACGACGACAGCTATCAGCGGCTGAAAGACTTGATCATACGTTACCAAAAATGCGCAAACATCCCAATGTTGATGAGTATTGACGCAGAATGGGGACTGGCCATGCGTGTCGAAAAAACGCCGCAATATCCTTACGCCATCACGCTGGGGGCTTTGCCCGACAGTGAATCCCATTTGGTTTATGAAGTGGGCAAGCAAATTGGTTTGGATCTAAAGTCGGCAGGGATTCATTACAATCTGGCGCCTTTGGCCGACATCAACAACAACCCAAATAATCCGGTAATTGGATACCGTTCCTTTGGTGAAAACAAGGAAAAAGTGGCCCGTTTTGCGCTTGAATACCTGAAGGGAATGAATGATGTGGGGGTTTTGGGCTGCCTGAAACATTTTCCGGGGCACGGAAACACCAATGTAGATTCGCATTTGGGATTACCCGTATTAAAGGAAAGTTTAGAAGAGTTAATGACAAACGAACTATATCCGTTTATTAAGGGAATTGAAAACAACGTCGATTCCATCATGATAGGCCACCTGGCGGTTCCCGCTTTAAACGAAGGGAAAGATACCTCGGCCACTTTGTCGAAATCAGTGATCGAAAACCTTTTGCGAAAGCAATTGGGATATGAAGGATTGGTGATCTCAGATGCGCTTAACATGCACAGCGTTTCCAAATTGTTCGACAAAAAAGGGCAGTTGGAATGGGAAGCTTTCAATGCCGGAAATGACGTATTGTGCTTTGCCGAAAATGTGCCCGAAGGCATCCAGGAAATTCTCAAAAACGCCGATCCGGAACGCATTGAAGCCAGTTATACCCGTTTGATGAAATGCAAACAAAAGGCAGGGATTTTGGATGGTCAACAAAATGTTTCGGCAAAACTGGGTTTTGAAAAGGCATCCCTTTTGAACCGAAAAATCGCCCAAAGCAGCATTAGCAAAATTAAAGACAGTAGCAACACCACCATGGTTTTGGAAGCGTCCAAAAAAGGGAAATTGGTGTTGCTAAGTCTTCACAAGGGCATCGAAAATCCCTTTTTTAATTCCCTGACTCCCGAATTAAAAGCGCCATTATTTTCAGTTGCTCAAATAGAGCGACAAGCCGTTGCATTATTGGAAAACGAGCTTAGGCTATTCGATACTGTTTTAATTGCATTATATGTCCCAAATGCAAAGCCGTTGAATAATTTCGGCATTGACGATTCCGTATTGGAACTCCTGAAAAATTTATTTTTGACTAAAAAGTGTCTTTTATATGTTTTTGGAAACCCCTATGTTTTACAGCTTATTCCAGACTTAAAATCAGCTAAAGGCCTTGTGCAAGTCTACCAAAACTTTACTGAATTCCAAGAATGCGCGGCCGATCAGTTGCTGCAGAATTTGGAATGCAAAGGAACTCTCCCTGTGCACATTAGCAACTTATAGAACCCCGCAAATAAAAACAGACGTTTGTAAAAGTTCCTCCCATAAGCAAATGAACTTGCGATAGTTCGATACATGGCGAACACCAAATGGTTTTTAGTCGGCAGAACTTTCTTTTTGCAACCATTGAATTCCATTTTTAGAAACACCCTATTATCAAAAAAAATCGTTAGGTTGATACCTTTTTTTTTATCTATATTGCAATCTCAAACGATATAGCATGGATACCAAAATAATCAGAAATAAAGAATTGTCAATAACGGAAGCCTTGATACCAGTGGCGGCATTAATAGCCATGCTAGGCTACAACGTCTCGGTTTACGGGGATGAAGCTTTGAGCGGGAGTAATCAATTTGTTCTGTTGTTGGGTGCCGCCGTTGCCGCGATTGTTGGTTTTTTGAACAAAGTCAGCTTCGAGAAAATGATGGAGGAAGTGGCCCAAAACATAAAGTCAACCGTGGGTGCCATCCTGATATTGCTTATGGTTGGCGCATTGGCGGGAACTTGGTTAGTTAGCGGAATAATCCCTTCGATGATTTATTACGGATTGCAAATTTTGAGTCCAGCGATATTTTTGCCTGCCACTTTGATCATCTGTTCGATAATCTCTATCGCCACGGGAAGTTCCTGGACAACAAGCGCCACCGTCGGGATTGCCCTAATAGGTGTTGGAGGGGCATTGGGTTTCGACTTGGGAATGGTCGCTGGAGCGGTAATTTCGGGAGCCTATTTTGGGGACAAATTGTCTCCGATGTCAGACACAACCAACTTGGCGCCTGCCATGGCCGGAACCGACCTGTTTACACACATCAGATACATGACCTTGACCACGATACCAACCTACGTTATTACCCTTATTCTTTTCATTATTTTGGGCTTAACAGTTGACATAAAGGGGAATGTAGATATCGCCAGTCTTTTAACAGACATAGAAGCTTCCTTTACGATTTCGCCATGGCTATTCTTAGTGCCGGCGATTGTTATAGGCTTGATCATCAAAAAAACGGAACCACTGGTTGCGCTTTTAATAGGCACATTATTGGCCGCTATTTTTGCGGTAATATTTCAGCCCCATATCATTAATCAAATTGCTGGAGTGGAACAAATGACCTTCCAATCCGCTTACAAAGGGGTGATGGATGCCATTACCGGGAAGGTGGTCATAGCAACCGAAAACAAAACGCTTGCCGACCTATTCACATCAGGAGGGATGCAAAAAATGTTAGGCACCATCTGGCTGATTCTTTGCGCGATGGTTTTTGGTGGAATTATGGATGCAATCGGAGCTTTATCCAGAATAAGTAAGACCCTTTTGAAAATGGCACACACCACCTTTGGATTGTTCGCTTCTACAGTGGGAAGTTGTTTGGCCTTAAACATCACCGCATCCGATCAATATTTAGCCATTGTGGTTCCCGGAAAAATGTTTGCCAAAGCCTACAAAAACAAAGGTCTGGCGCCCGAAAATTTAAGTAGAACTTTAGAAGACGCAGGAACGGTAACTTCGGTGCTGATTCCATGGAATACATGTGGTGCCTATCAGTCCGGGACTTTAGGGGTTTCCACTTTTGACTATTTACCTTACGCCTTTTTCAATATATTGAGCCCGTTTATGACCTTAATCTTTGCAGCGTTCAATATCAAGATAAGACAGTTGGTTACGGACGAAAAACAATAACAAAAAGACATTAACGTATCAGCATAAACCGTAAAGCCATGACTTGAAAACAGTTATGGCTTTACGGTTTAAATACATAGCCAGAACTTATGATTAGATAAAAATATATAATCGAAACCGATAACGAACGGCCTTTCTTATTGCCTACTTTTGCCGGACAGTAAATAAATAAAAATCAAATACTATAATTATGTCATTAGTAGGAAAAAAATTCCCAAGCATTGCAGTTGATGCTATCTCAGAAATGGGAGACAACATGAAAATCAACATTTTCGAAGAAGCTACAAAAAACAACAAAAAAGTATTATTATTTTGGTACCCAAAAGACTTTACTTTTGTTTGCCCTACGGAATTGCACGCTTTTCAAGCGGCCTTGCCTGAATTTGAAAAAAGAAATACGATAGTACTAGGTGCTTCTTGTGACACAAACGAAGTTCACTTTGCTTGGTTGAATACTCCAAAAAACAACGGTGGGATCGAAGGGGTTACGTACCCAATCCTTGCTGACACTAACAGAAATTTATCTAACATCTTAGGTATCCTTGATATTGACTCCACTGAATATAGCGAAGAAACTGATTCGGTTATGATCGAAGGCTCTAACGTTACTTTTAGAGCTACTTACTTAATTGACGAAACGGGGAAAATTTTCCACGAAAGTGTTAACGATATGCCATTAGGCCGTAACGTAAACGAATACTTGCGTATGGTTGATGCGTATACTCATATCCAAGAAAAAGGAGAAGTATGTCCTGCGAACTGGGAAGCCGGTAAAGAAGCAATGAGCGCTGACAGAAAAAGTACTGCTGAATACTTAAGCTTAAACTAAATTAATTCACATCACGATGGCAATTAAGAAACCCTTTTGGGGCAGATTAAATTGCCATTGTTTTTTTAATGCTTTAAAAATAAAATCATGTTAATAGATTTAACCGAAGATACTTTAATCGATTTGATATCGCAAAATGACAAAGTAATTGTTCAATTTTCGGCCTCTTGGTGCGGGAATTGCAGAATCATGAAACCAAAATTCAAAAGATTGGCGTCAGAAAACGAAACTATCGCTTTTGTCCTTATCGATGCAGAAAATTCTCCTGAATCCAGAAAACTGGCCAATGTGAGTAACCTGCCTACTTTTGCCACTTTCGTGAATGGAAAATTGGTGAATGAAACACAAACGAACAAACAGGAAGTGCTAATGGAATTAGTGAACGAAATTGTTTAATTTTTTTGTTTAAAGTTTAATGTTGCCTGACCTTGTCAACAAGTTTAATGTTAAACTAAAAGCAAAATTTCATAGTAGCTAAAAACATTAAACTTTTTAAACCTCACTCCATAAACGAAAAAACATGAAATTACCCGTAATTAAGCACTTAACACAGTTCATAGAGGAAAACGATCAAGACTATATCATTGAAACGATAGAAGTTTTGGAAGCGATGACTGAAATTCCCTCATTGAAAGACGATGAATTGGATGTTATAGGAGAATTAATTTCTAATATGTACGGCGCATTGGAAGTGCATAAATTGGTCAAAAACGGAACTGACAAAAAAGAAGCGCTTAATACTTTTATGAAAAGGGTCTTGGGTTCCATCGACAAATAAAAAAACAATTTCATTACTGCCACGGAATAAACGCACTTAGAAGCAGCTGCGTTTTTTTCGTTTAAAACGAATTCACTAAAAAGGAATTCGTTTGCAATAGTTTGAGGATGGTTCTTAAATACACAACTTTATCCCGAAATTTCAGGACTTATTCTTAAATAATTTTCATACTTTTGAACTTCAAGAAAAAAAACACATTATGGCTTTAATAACATTAGGAGGAAATCCGATACATACATCTGGTGAATTACCAAAAATAGGTTCACAACTGGCTGACTTTAAATTAATACAGAGCGATCTTTCCGTTGCTTCACTAAGCAATTTTGCAGGAAAAAATCTGATTCTAAATATATTCCCAAGCATTGACACCGGAACCTGCGCCACATCCGTTAGAAAATTTAACGAAACTGCGGGAAACATCGATAACACGACAGTTTTATGCGTTTCAAGAGATTTACCTTTTGCACAAAAACGCTTTTGTGGTGCCGAAGGACTTGAAAACGTAGTTAACCTATCAGACTTTCAAGAAGGGGCTTTTGGTAAAACAAACGGTTTGGAGATTCTTGACGGTCCATTGGCCGGGCTGCATTCCAGAGTCCTTATCGTAACTGATGCCAACGGGACAATTATCCATACCGAACAAGTTCCAGAAATTGCAGATGAACCAAATTACGCGGCTGCATTAGCTGTATTAGATGAAATAGCTGTACTATAAAAGGGAATTGATGGAATTTCAAAAAGACAATACTTTCTTTACGGGCAGATTAAAGAGCGTTACTTATGCATTTAAAGGGGCGCTAAAATTAATCACTACGGAACACAGTATCATGGTTCAATTTTCCATCGGAATTTTATTGACCATTGCTGGGTTGTATTTTGGTATCACTACCACCGAGTGGCTTTTTCAAACCATGGCAATAGGACTTGTGTTGAGCATTGAAGGCTTGAATACCGCCGTAGAAAAAGTTGCCGATTTTATTCATCCCAATTACCATGAAAGAATTGGTTTTATAAAGGACATTGCTGCCGGAGCAGTTTTTTTTGCGGCCATAACGGCGATAATTATCGGTTTAATCATTTACATGCCAAGAATTTCATAGGTATATAGCACAATCAAGAATGGCGAAAACAACAAAAAAAGAACCTTTAGACAAGAAAACAGATTCTAAAACTAAAGCGGAGAAATCTTGGGAACTGACAAAGCAGCACAAAATCGTTTTGGGCAGTCTTCTGGTATTATTTTCTGTCGCTTTATTGGTTGCTTTTATATCCTTTTACATCCACGGACAAGAAGACCAAAGTGCCGTTTCTGAATTGACCAATAGAACTGAAACCGTTCAGAATTGGCTAGGGAAGTTTGGAGCCTTCCTTGCAGACCTTATTGTTTACAGAGGTTTTGGACTTGCTTCATTCCTATTTGTTCGATTGTTTTTCCTGACGGGGCTCTTTATGATTCTCGGCATTTCATCAAAAAAACTGAAAGGCATCTGGTTCTGGGATTTATTTGCCTTAATCATCATATCCGTTTTATTAGGATTTTTTGCTAGCTCACTGCCTGAATTGGGTGGTACCGTAGGTTATGAACTTAATTTGTTCCTGCAGGATTATATCGGAAAAACGGGGACTTTACTGGTTCTGCTTTTTGGACTAATCGTTTACGTGATCTTCAAAATCAAACTATCTCCAGAGAAAATTCAGTCCTTTCTTGAGAATACCAAAAAAGAAATCAAATCAGATTTGGGTTCGAATCCGGTCGCTAAAAATGAAGGCGCTTACAACTTGGAGGAATTTGCGGTAACCGAAGAAAAGGAATTGGATGACATTGCTTTGAAACCCAAAACTTCCCTGTTTGAAGTTGACAAGGAGGCCTTGAAACCAACCATTTCACATTCCTCAGAAATCAAGCTCACCACTACACCTAAACCAACGACCGCGGAAGTTGCCGCAGCGAACAACAGCTCGGCCCCTGACGATACTTTCGTTATCGAAACCGCGCCCGAAGAAGAGATCATTGAAGAGAATCTGGCGTCCAGATTGGTTTCTGATTTTGGGCTATTTGACCCTACTTTGGATTTATCCAATTACAAATACCCCACAATTGATTTACTGAAAGAATATTCTACAGGCGGGATCACGATCAACCAAGAAGAGCTTGAAGAAAACAAAAACAGGATTGTTGACACCCTACGCAACTATAAAATTGAAATTGCACAAATAAAAGCGACCGTTGGACCATCGGTGACCTTATATGAAATTGTTCCCGAAGCGGGAATCCGTATTTCAAAAATCAAGAATCTTGAGGATGATATCGCGCTATCGCTTTCGGCATTGGGTATCCGTATCATTGCCCCTATTCCGGGGAAAGGAACCATTGGAATCGAGGTTCCAAACAAGAACCCTACGATGGTTTCGATGAAGAGCGTTATTGGATCGGCCAAGTTTCAGGAAGCCGAAATGGAGCTGCCAATTGCCCTGGGAAAAACAATTTCGAACGAAACCTTTGTTGTCGATCTGGCCAAAATGCCCCATTTATTGATGGCTGGTGCCACCGGCCAGGGAAAATCTGTCGGTTTGAACGCGGTTTTAACTTCGCTGCTTTACAAGAAACACCCTGCCGAAGTTAAGTTTGTTTTGGTTGACCCAAAAAAGGTGGAATTGACGCTTTTCAATAAAATCGAAAGACATTATCTGGCCAAACTTCCGGATTCAGAAGACGCAATCCTTACTGACAACGCCAAAGTGGTGAATACTTTGAACTCGTTGTGCGTGGAAATGGACAACCGTTACTCGCTGTTGAAAGACGCGATGGTAAGAAACATAAAAGAATACAACGAAAAGTTTAAGGCAAGAAAGCTAAATCCAGACAATGGACACCGATTCTTACCTTATATAGTATTGGTGGTCGATGAATTTGCCGATTTGATTATGACCGCCGGTAAAGAGGTGGAAGTTCCCATTGCGCGTTTAGCCCAATTGGCTCGTGCCATAGGAATCCATTTGATCATCGCAACGCAAAGACCCTCGGTAAACGTGATTACCGGACTGATCAAAGCCAACTTCCCTGCCAGAATAGCCTTTAGGGTAACCTCTAAAATCGATTCGCGAACCATTTTGGACACCGCAGGAGCTGACCAGCTGATAGGACGCGGTGACATGCTTTACACTAACGGAAATGATATCGTGCGTGTGCAGTGCGCTTTTATAGACACCCCAGAGGTAGAGAAAATCACTGATTTCATTGGCTCACAGAAGGCATATGCGACCGCTTATTTGCTTCCTGAATTTGTGGGAGAGGAAAGTGGCATTAATCTTGATATGGATATATCCGAAAGAGATACTTTGTTTAGGGAAGCTGCCGAAATTATTGTGAATGCACAACAAGGCTCGGCATCGTTGTTGCAAAGAAAACTAAAATTGGGTTACAACAGGGCCGGTCGATTAATAGACCAACTTGAAGCAGCCGGAATTGTAGGACCGTTTGAAGGAAGCAAAGCACGTGGCGTAAACTTCCTGGACATGAGTTCTCTCGATCAATTTTTTAACAATGAACAAAACAATTAACAAAATGAAAAATTTTATTCTAATTACCTTTATTCTTCTTTTTAGCTTTTCGACACAAGCACAGGACAAAAAGGCAAAAGCCCTTTTGGACCAAGTGACATCAAAAGTAAGAAGCTATAATAATATCGTAATTGACTTTAAATACTCTTTGAATAACGCCAAGGAAAACATCAATCAAGACAGCAAAGGAAACGTTACGATGAAAAACGACCAATATGTTTTGAATTTTATGGGCATCACAAAAATTTTTGACGGAAAGAAAACCTACACTATTGTACCTGAAGACGAGGAAATCACAATATCAAGATTTAACGAAAAAGACGACAGCGCCATTACCCCATCAAAAATGTTGACATTCTTCAATAGCGGGTACAAATATTCAATGGATATTCTGCAAGATGTACGAGGTAGAAAGATACAATACATCAAACTGATTCCCACAAATGCGAGGGATTCAAGAAAAGAGATCCTCTTGGGTATCGACGTACAAACAAAACACATCTACAATTTAATAGAAATGGGTAAAAAGGGAACAAAAACCACTTTAACGGTTAATTCTTTTAAAACCAATCAACCTTTGTCAAAAAATCAATTTACCTTTGCCGAAAGTAAATATCCAAATTACTACATCAATAAATTAGATTAAATTATTAGGTGAAAATTCTCGACAAATACTTATTAAAAACATTCCTGATTACATTTACTACGGTATTTGTAATCTTGTTTTTTATATTCATACTTCAAACCGTCTGGCTCTTCATAGCCGAATTAGCCGGTAAAGACTTGGATATAGCCTTAATCATTAAGTTTTTATTGTTTTCGATGCCTCGAATAATCCCCTTGGTCTTGCCGTTGTCCGTGTTATTGGCTTCGATAATGACGTTTGGGAACTTGGCCGAAAACTACGAATTTGCGGCGATGAAGTCCTCCGGTATTTCGTTGCAAAGGGCCATGAGGAGCCTGACGGTATTCATCGTATTGTTGAGTATTGTGGCATTCTTTTTTGCCAATAATGTCATCCCTTTCGCGGAATACAAGTTTATTAATTTCCGGAAAAACATTGCGCAGCTAAAACCCGCTATGGCCATAACAGAGGGCCAGTTTAGCGATGTGGGTCTATACAACATCAAAGTCAATAAGAAATCAGGGGAAAACGGTAATATATTGACCGGCATTACCATTCATAAAAAATCGGCCATAGGCGACGGTAGCAAAACGGTGATCAAAGCCAAAGACGGAAAACTGATCAGCAGTGAAGAGTCAAGTATCTTGCAATTAGTGCTGAATGACGGTAATTACTATGAGGACCTTGTTCCCAAAAAATATGAAGACCGCAATAAATTGCCTTTTGCGAAAAGCGCCTTCAAGAAATACACCATCAACATTGATTTATCCCAGCTGAACAAGGTGGATGTTGATAACGAAAAGATTGCCAACACCAATACGATGTTGTCGGTAAACGAACTAAAATACACCTTGGATTCGCTGGATAAAAATTTCAAAACAGAAATTGTTTCCTTTGCGGAAAACATTAATGGGAGAACCGGCATACCACAAAACAACGTATATACCGCAAAACTCCCTAAAAAAGCAAACAGTAAGCTTTCTAAGGACATCTTGTCGTTATACACTAACGAACAAAAATCGGAAATCCTAAAAATGGCCAGCAGCAATGTTACCAGCACAAAGTATTCCATTGACGCGACAAAAGTCAATCTGGACAACAAACAGAAAAACATCAACAATCATTTGCTGGCGTTCTACGACAAATTTGTAATCGCATTCGCCTGTTTGATGATGTTTTTTATCGGAGCCCCGCTAGGTGCCATCATCAGAAAAGGCGGGCTTGGACTGCCCATCATTTTTGCCGTCCTGATATTCATATCGTTCCATTTCATCAACACTTTCGGAAAAAGAATCGCGCAGGAAAACGGGATGTCGCCATTTATGGGCGCATGGATGTCCTCTTTTATTCTTTCCCCATTAGCCATATTGTTGACTTACAGGGCAACAAATGATATCGGACTGATAAACATGGACGTTATATTAGCGCCGCTCCAAAAAATATTTCAAAAATTATTTCCATCCAAAAAATAAACACCGATCATGGTTACAAATAAAATACACCTTAACACAATTGAAGAGGCAATAGAAGACATTCGACAAGGGAAAATCATCATCGTTGTTGATGATGAGGATCGTGAAAACGAAGGTGATTTCTTGGCGGCAGCCGAAAAGGTAACCCCAGAAATGATCAATTTTATGGCCACTCATGGACGCGGATTGATTTGTGCCCCACTGACGGAAAGCCGTTGCAAGGAATTGGGATTACACGTAATGGTCACCAACAATACCGATCCAATGGAAACCGCTTTTACGGTTTCGGTTGATTTAAGGGGTAATGGCGTGACTACAGGAATTTCGGCCGCTGACAGGGCCAAAACGGTTTTGTCATTGGCACATGCCGATACCAAACCACATGATTTGGCAAGACCGGGACACATATTCCCTCTCATCGCTAAACAAGGAGGCGTGCTCAGAAGAACGGGACATACCGAAGCGGCAATCGATTTTGCCCGATTAGCAGGTTTCAAATCGGCGGGGGTTATCGTTGAGATCATGAACGAAGACGGAACCATGGCGCGTTTGCCCCAGTTGGCAAAAGTGGCCAAGAAATTCAATTTGAAATTGGTTTCCATCGAAGCTCTTGTCGCCTACAGAATGCAGCATGACAGTCTGATCGTAAAAAAAGAAGATTACAATATAGAGACTCGTTTTGGAACTTATCGATTGAGAGCGTACCAGCAAACGACCAACAAGCAAATACACATTGCCTTGACCAAAGGAACTTGGAACATTGGCGAGCCCGTGCTAACGAGAATCAACTCGACGCTTGTAAACAACGACATTTTGGGGACCTTGACCAATGACGCCAACAAAAAATTGGACGATATGTTTCAATTAATCAACCAAGAGAAAAAGGGCGCTATCCTTTTTATCAATCAGGAAGTGCAATCGATCGATTTGTTGAACCGCATCGTCGAATTGAAAGGATTGCAGGCCCAAGGCATTTTTAAGGCGCCGCAGGTCAAGATGGACAACAAGGATTTCGGTATCGGAGCGCAGATATTGCACGACATCGACATCTCAAAAATACGGTTAATATCCAATGCCGTGCAGACCAAACGCGTTGGGATGATAGGATACGGGCTGGAAATCACAGAATACGTAGGCTATTAAAGCCATTTCGATTTATTTCTTAAAAATAAATTCTCGCTAAAGCGAAGGAAATGAAACAATTAAAAAAAGGCCCGAAAAATAGCGCCAATTTTTATCGAAATTGTTTTTGTAAACCGAAAAAGGTGCTTATATTTGCACTCGCAATCAGCAAATGATTGTGCGACTGGAGAAATGGCAGAGCGGTCGAATGCGGCAGTCTTGAAAACTGTTGACTGTAACAGGTCCGGGGGTTCGAATCCCTCTTTCTCCGCCAGATAGGGTTTCAAAAGAAACTTTAAAAGTCAAAAGCCTTTAAATACTAGTATTTAAAGGCTTTTTCGTTTTTTATAATGTGTCAAAAAACACATATACAATCAAAGAACAGTGACCCTATTGGTGACCCTATTTTATTTTCAGCCATTTTTGCTAAAATAGGGTCACTA
>NZ_DATBVQ010000082.1:0-2674 GCF_036515215.1 Flavobacterium sp. | reverse complement strand
AACAAACTATAAACGCAAAATAAAATATACTATGAGTTCATTTGACGTAGTCATTATTGGTTCCGGTCCAGGAGGATATGTAGCAGCAATTCGTTGTGCGCAACTAGGCCTAAAAACAGCAATTATCGAAAAATATTCAACTCTTGGCGGGACTTGTCTTAATGTAGGATGTATTCCTTCAAAAGCATTGTTGTCATCTTCTCACCATTATGCTGAAATAGCTCATTTTGCAGATCATGGAATCGAAGTTTCAGGTGAAGTGAAAGTCAATTTGGAGAAAATGATCGCTCGCAAACAAGCGGTTGTGGATCAAACTTCAGGCGGAGTGAAATATTTGATGGACAAAAATAAAATTACCGTTCTGGAAGGATTGGGTTCTTTTGTTGACGCGACTCATGTTGCTGTTGCAAAAGCGGACGGAACTTCTGAAACTGTAGAAGCAAAAAACATCATTATCGCTACAGGTTCTAAACCATCTAATTTGCCTTTTATCAAAATTGATAAAGAAAGAATCATTACCTCTACCGAAGCGTTAAAACTAAAAGAAGTACCTAAACACCTTGTCATTATTGGTGGTGGTGTGATCGGGATTGAACTGGGACAGGTGTATTTACGTCTTGGTGCCCAGGTTTCCGTGGTGGAATATATGGACAGAATCATTCCGGGAATGGATGCTTCCTTGTCTAAAGAATTGACAAAAGTCTTGAAGAAACAAGGAATGAAGTTCTACGTTTCGCATAAAGTAAAATCTGTTGAAAGAAACGGTGAAGGCATAGTAGTTCAAGCAGAAAATTCAAAAGGGGAAACCATAACGCTAGAAGGAGATTATTCTCTTGTATCTGTAGGACGTCGACCTTATACTGATGGATTGAACGCAGACAATGCGGGAGTGAAAATATCGGATAGAGGGATGGTTGAAGTAAATGATCATTTGCAAACTAATATCCCTAACATTTATGCAATTGGCGATGTGGTTCGTGGAGCTATGTTAGCCCACAAAGCCGAAGAGGAAGGGACTATGGTTGCTGAAATCTTGACGGGGCAGAAACCACATATCGATTACAACTTGATTCCGGGTGTTGTTTACACTTGGCCAGAAGTGGCTGCGGTAGGACAAACGGAAGAGCAATTGAAAGCTGCCGGAACAGAATATAAAGTAGGAAGCTTTCCTTTCAAAGCATTAGGGCGCGCTAGAGCAAGTGGGGATTTAGACGGTTTTGTGAAAATCCTTGCGGATGCAAAAACAGACGAGGTTCTTGGAGTGCATATGATTGGTGCTCGTTGTGCGGATTTAATTGCCGAAGCTGTAGTGGCAATGGAATTCAAATCGTCAGCCGAAGATATTTCAAGAATGTCACACGCGCATCCTACCTTTGCGGAAGCGATCAAAGAAGCGGCATTGGCAGCGACTGACAACAGAGCCTTACACGTGTAGTAGAAAAACACAGTTTTATATTTAAAAAGAAACCCGTTCAATGAACGGGTTTCTTTTTGGGTATAATTTGCCAAGAATAATTAGTCTGCTTTAAACAAGCTTTTGTAATTTTCCCAATGAGTAAAAATTAAAAATATGTTTCCTACGAAAACAAATACTGCCAAGGGCAAGTTGTCAGGCGTCAAGAAATAGTTGATTAATAAAATGTTTATGGTTACAGGAAGAATGACAAGATTTGCCAAGGTTGTGTATTTGCCGCTAATAAAGGATATTGCGCAAAGTAATTCTACCGTTTTTGCCAATGGCAACAAATAAGTGGAAGCCACTAATCCGAGTTGAAAGGCTTTAAACTCCCCTACAGCGACTGGCTCGGGGGCTAGGTTGAAAAAATAACTGACGGAAGTATAAAGAAACAGAAGACCAAGTAGCGTTCGAACAATGATGGTAGCGATTTTCATAGTGTTTAGGTTTTATTGGTTATAACTATATGTGTTGCTGTCACACTTTAATTTCTACTATATTATTTTCCATTGGCGACCCGCTAATTAGTCAATTGCGATCTTAATTCAAGAAATGCAAGCGTTTTAGAGTCACTACGTTACTGTAAATTTACAAAAAATATCGACTGATTATTCCTATAATCAGATATTAAAGGTTTTTTTTTGTCGTAATTTTGGGTTTTAAAAAGAATTAATTTTTGAGAACGTCAATTCACAAGCACATTTCAGACCCAAAATTGTTAAAACAACAACTTTTAATCTGGTCACAACAATTCCGTGAAATTATTTTTATGGATAGTAATGATTATCCCCAACAGTATTCCAATTATGACTGTTTGCTGGCTGTGGATGCTTTTACGTCAATAAAAACAGACTCCCAAAATGCTTTTGAGGATTTAAAACAGTATCAACAAACTACCAAGGATTGGATTTTCGGTTACTTGGCCTATGACCTGAAAAATGATGTTGAGCCGTTGCAATCCAACAATTTTGATGGTCTGGAATTTCCGGATCTGTTTTTCTTTCAGCCTAAAAAATTATTTTTATTGAAAGGAGATCAACTTGAAGTGCAATACCTTAGTCTTTGCGAGGATGAATTTGAAGAGGATTTAGAAAATATAGTCGAAAGTCGAAAGTCAAAAGTCGAAACAGAAGAAATTCTAACGATCCATCAACGGATTTCTAAAGAAAATTATCTCGAAAAAGTGTCAAAGATGCTTGCTCATATTCACCAAGGTGA
>NZ_DATBVQ010000081.1:0-13275 GCF_036515215.1 Flavobacterium sp. | reverse complement strand
TCTGTTGTTGGCATCAATTTTTTGGATAACTGGAAAACCAAATGCTGCCGTTTTCCCTGTCCCTGTCTGAGCCAACGCAACCATATCTGTGTCTTTTTCCAATAATAGGGGAATCGCTTTCTCCTGTACTTCGGTCGGATTCTCAAATCCTAGATCTAAAATCGCCTTCAGTAACGATTCACTCAATCCTAATTGTTCAAATTTATTCATATGTATTTTTAAAATAGGGTGCAAAAGTACTCTAAAATATCGACATAAACTAATGCTATTTTAAGTTTTAATGTTTTAATATCATTTGATTATCAGAAAGTTATATTCCTAATCGAATAGATTACGCCCTTAATTTAGATTTTCGGCTAGAAATAATGGAATCTAATCTGTAGTTTTAGTCAAAAAGTATTGAAATGGCGACGATTATTTTTCGTTTTTCAAAAAGGCTACCAATTTTCCGGTTGCAATCGCCCTATGGCTGATTGTGTTTTTTAGCGCTGAGTCCATTTCCGCAAAAGTTGCCTGATATCCCTCCGGCTGGAAAATAGGGTCGTAACCAAAGCCATGGTTCCCAGATTTTTCCATAGTGATCCTGCCCCCTGCAATTCCGGTAAAAAGATGTTGTTTGCCATGGCTGTTTAAAGCGATCACCGTTTTGAATTGTGCCTTTCTATTGGTTTTTCCGCCTAGTGCGTTCAGCAGTTTATTCATGTTTTCGTCGGAATCACATTGCTCCCCGGCGTACCTGGCAGAGTAAACGCCCGGTTGGCCATTCAAGGCTTCCACTTCCAACCCTGTGTCATCAGCAAAACAGTCGTAACCGTACTTTTGTGTCACATAATTAGCTTTCAGAATAGCGTTTCCTTCTATGGTATTTGAAGTTTCCGGGATTTCTTCGTGGCATCCGATGTCCTCGAGGCTGAGGATTGTTATCGACTGAGGGAGAATTTGCTGGATTTCTTTGATTTTGTTTTTATTGTTGGAAGCGAAAACTAATTGCATTTTTTTGGATTTAAGTGCCGTTGCAAATATACATTTTTTAGCTGTTCACATATATGTATGAGAGAATAGATCCAATAATAATTGAATTTTCGGGATTGTCAAAATATATCACTAAATTAAAGTGATTGCTTCTTATTTAGGTCAAGAAATTAAGCCTATTACAATAGGTTATGAAAAAGTGCTAATAATTAGTTAATCAATTGATTTACAGTATTTTGTTGTATTATTAATTGTATCTTTGGGTATGGTTTTGGTTTGTTTTTGAATATGGCCATCTGCGAGGAGAAGCGTATTTGATAATCAGTTGTATCGTAAGGTATAAGTTGAAAATGATAAACCAAAGTCTATGATTGGAGGTCCGTAAAAGGGCCTCCTTTTTTTTGTTTGTTAAAATAAATTAGAATTAAAAACAGGAGTTAAATATTGGTTAAATACTGAAAATCAGTAAATTGACAAAATGTTAATCGTATCTTTGGGTATGGTTTTGGTTTGTTTTTAAATATGGCCATCTGAAAAGAGAAGCGTATTTGATAGTCAGTTGTATCGTAAGGTATAAGTTGAGAATGATGAACCAAAGTCTATAATTGGAGGCCTGTAAAAAGGCCTCCTTTTTATTGCAATCACCAGCTAAGGGGTTTGCTTTTTTTTAATGTATTTATGGAATATTTAAAAAAACTGGCAAAGTAATGTTGAAAATCAAACAGTTCGAAGTAAAGGTGAAAATGGCGTAAAGTCCCAGTTTGATTGAGTTAATCATTGGTTAAAATCATAATTTTCGGTTGTTTTTGCGAACGGGAATCGTATCTTTGGGATGTGGTTTTGATTAATTACTTGTGTCTGTCAATCTTCACATAAGATCGATAACGCAATAATCAGCTATACTGTTTTAAGTATGAGTTGATAATGGTAAATCAGAACTTACAACTGGAGGGCTTCTAAAGCCCTCCTTTTTTTATGGCCAATACATTTTAGTACTTAAACGGAGTGCCTGATTCCTTCGTAATTGGATTGGTTGATGTCCAGTTGTGTTCCAAAAGGGGTTGTGGCGTCAATATTTTTAGCTCTTTCATAGGCAAACGAACGCTCGTTTCTGGAAAACGGTCTGTTATCGGTAGTCCTTTCGATGAAATATTGCTGAATCTCGGGAGCTATCGCCTCAAAAAGGCACCTGAAGTATCCCAGGACAGGAAAATTTATAAGAATGGCATGCCTGCGTTGTAAAGTATTAGTAAATCCGATAACCAACAAAACGGCTATAACGGAATGTACGATAGGGCCAGTATTAAAATAGAAATGGATTGCCAAGGATAACACGAAAGCTGCAAGTCCAAAAGCAAAAAAATTTTTTCTCATGTTGAAAATATTTATTTTCAACTGAATTAGAAAGAATATGGTGTCATTTTTACTTTAAAGCTAAAAAAAGGAAAAAATTAACTTTATATTTCGCACAGTAAAATAGCTGTTAAAACCGAATGAGATTTTTTAACGTAAATAGTTAAATAGCAAAGGACAAGCATGAAAACAAGTAAACGCCGTACATATTTTAATTTCATAAAGATTTTGTTTTTTATGTTGATTTTTACGAATTCCTATTCGCAGTATGTTTTTCAGCGCAATGCATTGCCTGAAAAAAAATCTCTGCATGACTATACAACGGTGGCAGATGTGGGGCCAAGTGATTTAGACATCCAATATGTAATGGCTAATTTCGAATCCTTGAAGCCCAGCGCACTAAAAAGCGAGAATGATGATTTGGGCTTTACCCAAAATAATTTTTGGGCAAAAATAGAACTTCAGAACACAACGGGTCTTGATTTGCATTACTATCTTGAAACGGCCCGTCCCATAACAGACTTGGTTGAATTATACACGATAGATGAAACTTCGGGTACTATCACCAAGGCTATAAGTGGAGATAATATGCCTTTTTCAAAAAGAACATACGGTAATCGCAAAACACTTTTTAAAATTGATATCCAACCTAAGGCAAAGCTGAAATTGTTTTTGCATTTAAGAAGCGATGGTGAAAATCTAAGACTGCCGGTAAATTTATATTCTGCGGAGAGTCTTATAGCAACGGATTCTTTTGAACAACTTATTTTTGGGCTCTTTTACGGGGTTTTGGCAATTGTAGCAATTATTTACTTTTTCTTCTTCTTTGCATTAAAGGAAATTACCTTTTTATACTACAGCTTGTATGTCGTTTTTGTAGGTTTATTGCAATTTGCTTTAGATGGTTTCTTTTATGAGTTCGTGACTCCCTCTGGCGGATGGTTTTCAAACAAAGCGGTATTGCTAATCGCGATAGTTGCGGTTTTTCTATCGGGTAAATACAGCGAAGTGTTTTTGAATATAAAAAAGTACGGCAAAAATATCTATCTATTGTTTAATATCGCTTATGCGCTTCTTATGTCATTGCTATTATGCGTGATTTTTATTCCTTCCCTTTTGTTGATATGCTATGTTGTCATTAACGTACTTAGCTTGGTGTTCTTAATTCTGATTGTGTATTCAATAATTTACCTCTATTATCATAGAAAACCGGTAGATTCTTTTTTTACCGCTGGAATTCTATTTCTAATTTTGGGTTTTGGGGTGTTTATATTGTATAATTTTGGGTTGTTGCCTCATAGTTTTTTAACGCAAAACAGTTCCAAGCTTGGGACAGGATTAGAGGTTATTTTTCTGTCGCTATCCATGTCTAATCTGATCAGGAATCTTAAAAACGAAAAAAATGAACTGAATCGTATTGCTTTGGTTCGTTCGGAAGAAATGAACGACTTGAAGACGTATTTTTTATCTAATATCAGTCACGAATTGCGAACGCCATTGAACGCCATCATGAATTTGATAGATTCGATTTCCAGTGAAGTAGAAGACGAGAAAATTAAAAAAAATTGCCAGGTGATTAAATATTCGTCACACGGCTTGTTGAGTTCCGTAAACGATATTTTGGACTTCTCTAAAATCGAGAAAAACGAATTGAAATTAGAGAATGCGCCTTTCAGCCCGCTGCAGCTTGTAGAAAGAGTAAGAAGGAGCGCCGAAATTAGGGCCAAGGACAAAGGGCTTGAATTTCATTTTTCAAAACGGGACGGCTTTCCTGATGTGTTGAAGGGGGATGAAACCAGATTGACCCAAGTGATCAATAACGTGTTGAGTAATGCCATTAAATTTACTTCGGAAGGGTTTGTGAAATTTGAAATTGAAACTCAAATCAAAGCGGACAATCGCGCCAGTTTAATAATAGCAGTGTCTGATTCAGGTGTGGGAATCCCGAAAGAGAAATTAGACAGTATTTTTGATTCCTTTTCCCAAAATAGCATTGACAACAAGAGAAAATTCGGCGGGCTGGGATTGGGGCTATATATGGTAAAGACTTTGGTGGACATGCAAAACGGAACAATCTCAATGAACAGTTACGTTGGGAAAGGGACGAGCTGCACAATCACAATCGATTTTGATATCATAGAACAGCAAAAGCTTAAAACCGTTTCACCGGAGCCAGTCGTGTTTGATTTAGGCGGGAAAACGATTCTGGTGGTAGAGGATAATCCGATGAATCAGATGGTGATCAAAATGGTGACTAAAAAATGGCTGAATACCAACGTTGTATATGCAAATAATGGTCAGGAGGGACTGGATGCTTTTAAAACGAACACCATCGATGTGGTTCTGATGGATCTCCAAATGCCAGTTATGGACGGTTATGAGGCGACGATTGCAATAAGAAACGGTGAAGTGGGTAAGGATAACGCAGACATTCCCATTATTGCCCTGACAGCTGATGTTATGGAAAGCACTAAGTCACGAGTAGCCGAAATAGGAATGAACCATTATCTAACCAAGCCGATTAATAAGGAAATTTTGTTTCAAGCCATAAAAAATTTAGTCTAAGTATAGCGCAAGCGCACATAGACATGTTTAATTCCTTTCTTGTCTGAATCCCTTTCGTCGATTTCAAGAATGTCTGTCAATGATTTCAGCATCGGTGTCAGTTTCGGAAAGCCATAATTTCTGGGGTCAAATTCCGGTTTTTTCTTGACGATCAGGTTTCCCACATCACCAAGGAATGCCCAGCCGCTATCGTCGGCAATGTCGTCTATAGAATCTTCGATAAGATCAATTGTTGGTTCGTCAACTTTATTGAGGGGTTTTGGCGTTATTTTTTCTACAACTTTCGAAGGGTTCTTGTCAATTACTTTTTTTGTTTCAGTTGCAGTAGTTCTTTTTGGCTTCTTTTTCTTAATGTGACCATCTAAAACTTCAATATAAACGAACCTGTCACAGGCCACGATGAACGAATTGGGTGTTTTTTGTTCGCCTATTCCGATGACTTTCATACCAGATTCTCGAAGACGTATCGCTAAACGGGTAAAGTCACTGTCGCTGGAAACGATGCAAAATCCATCTACTTTATCAGAATATAATAAATCCATGGCATCAATAATCATCGCTGAATCAGAAGAGTTTTTACCTACCGTATAACTGTATTGCTGGATAGGAGTAATGGCATGCTCCAATAAGACGCCTTTCCAGCCACCAGCGTTTGGTTTCGTCCAATCGGCGTAAATACGTTTGGTTGTGGGTGTTCCAAATTTAGCGATCTCTTCCATCATTCCTTTTACGTTACTGTAAGGAACATTGTCTGCATCTATCAGAACGGCTAATTTTAGTTCTTTTGTGTCTTGTGCCATAAATTAATAATTGATTTATTTATTCAAAGGTACAAAGTTTATTGATGAAAACGACTTTTTAGCCCTGATCGAAACGGCATCCCGCGCTTTTTTGTGCGGATATAGTGTAGAGCGGGAATAGCTCCCGATAGCCAAAAAGAGATGCCCAGAAAAATAAATTTACTTTAAATCCCTTTATAAAATATAAATTTTTATTTTTGCAACTTCTTAAAGTTAAAATTATTACTTAAATATATTATGGTAAAAGATTTATTCGAAAGGATTCAAAACAATAAAGGACCATTGGGAAAATGGGCTTCACAGGCTGAAGGCTATTTCGTTTTTCCTAAATTAGAAGGTGAGTTGGGTCCAAGAATGCAGTTTGGTGGAAAAGATATTTTGAACTGGAGTTTGAATGACTATTTAGGTTTAGCGAATCATCCTGAGGTGAGAAAAGCGGATACGGATGCAGCAATTCAATATGGAGCGGCTTACCCAATGGGAGCCCGAATGATGAGTGGACAAACCAAATACCATGAGCAACTAGAGGAAGAATTGGCTGCTTTTGTAATGAAAGAATCGGCTTATTTATTAAATTTTGGTTACCAAGGAATGGTGTCTATCATTGACGCTTTGGTTACAAAAAATGATGTGATTGTATACGATGTAGATGCACATGCATGTATTATTGATGGTGTTCGTTTGCACATGGGGAAACGTTTTACGTATCGTCATAATGATATTGCAAGCATGGAAAAAAACCTGCAACGTGCTACAAAATTAGCCGATGAGAATGGCGGAGGTATACTTTTTATTACTGAAGGTGTTTTTGGAATGCGAGGACAACAAGGAAAATTGAAAGAGATTGTTGCGATGAAGCAAAAATACAATTTCCGTTTGCTTGTAGATGATGCACATGGTTTTGGAACACTTGGAAAAACAGGTGCCGGAGCAGGTGAGGAGCAAGGTGTTCAGGATGATATTGATGTTTATTTTTCGACTTTTGCAAAATCAATGGCTAACATCGGTGCATTTGTAGCAGCCGACAAGGACATTATTGATTACCTTAAATACAACATGCGTTCTCAAATGTTTGCCAAATCGTTACCTATGATTCAGACAATCGGTTCATTGAAACGTTTGGAATTGTTGCGTAATCACCCGGAATTGAAAGACAAACTTTGGGAAAACGTAAATGCATTGCAAAGTGGATTGCGTTCGAGAAATTTCAATATTGGGGATACTAATACCTGTGTTACACCCGTTTATCTTGAGGGAAGTGTGCCTGAAGCTATGATAATGGTAAATGATTTAAGAGAAAACTACGGTATTTTCTTATCGATCGTAATCTATCCAGTGATTCCAAAAGGAATTATCCTGTTGAGAATGATTCCTACTACTTCACATACGTTATCTGATATTGATGAAACACTAGTTGCTTTTGAGGCGATTCGTGAGAAACTGGAAAACGGAACCTATAAGGAAATTGCATCAAGAACTACTGTTGATTTAGACGCATAGTTTAGCAATCAGTTTTTACTGATAGGCTCGAAATTATATAAAGAAAATCCATCAGCTGCGGCTGATGGATTTTTTCGTTTAAATTAAACCCGACATTTTTCTCAGGTTTGGGTGTGTTATTCTGAAACTGATCACTAAAAAAAACTGACCCCACTGACCACTCCTTTTTTAAAGTTCTTTTTTGAAAGTCTTTCTTCTGCAATAAACTTCTGGTGCAAAATGTTTCCATAAATTGATGCTGGCAAGATTGTCTGCCAGTTCCGGTGTTCTGAAACAGTTTACGACGCCCTTTTCTTTGAAAGTGTGGTAGTATTCGTTAAAAATGATTGCGGTAACCGCTTTGTTTTGAAAATTTGGATGTACACCGATCAAGTAGAAAATCATATCCTTACTTTGATTTTTCGCTTTCAATAAGTGAATGAAGCCGAAAGGGAATAATTTTCCTTTTGCTTTTTGCAATGCTTTGGAAAACGACGGCATAACGATGCTAAATGCCACTATATTGTGGTCTTTGTCCTCTACAAACTTGATGTATTCGGGATTGATTAAGCTGATGTATTTTTTCTTGAAATATTCTTTTTCTTTATCTGTAATGGCTACAAAAGAAGACAGGGAAGCGTAAGATTCATTGAATAAATCAAACATCTTATCCACATGCGGCATCACTTCTTTGGTCGTCTTGAAATTTAACGGGCTTAACTGGTACCTTCTTTTAACTAAATCATTCGCTTTTTCGAAAAATTCAGGTTTTACGTTAGAAAAAGGGAATTTGCTCTCTATGTATTCCTTTTCGGTAACATATCCCAATTGCTCAAAATGGGCAGCGTAGTAGGGATGATTGTACCAGGTAACCATAGTTCCCAGCTGATCGAAACCCTCGGTGAGAACTCCCACTTTGTCCAGATTAGAGAATCCCATCGGGCCTTCAACATATTCCAATTTATTTTTCCGACCCAATTCATAGACTTTTTCAAGCAAAGTTTTAGTCACTTCAATATCGTCGACTGCGTCAAACCATCCGAAACGCACTTTCTTTTTTTGTTGATTGTTTACTTCGCCCCAATTGATGATCGCTGCGATTCTACCTACCATTTTGTCACCTCTGTATGCCATGTAAAAGGAAGCTTCGGCATTATCGAAAGCAGGGTTTTTTTCTTTATCAAAAGATTCCAATTCATCGGCAATGATCGGCGGCACCCAGAATTCGTTGTCTTTGTAAAGCGAGAAAGGGAATTTTATGTAGTCCGTTAATTCTTTTTTGGTAATGGCTTCTTTAATTGTAATCATTGTGAAATTTTATAATGTATTTTCTAGTTGTTCTTTGCGTTTTTTATTTTTCTTTTCTACTTTTTTTTGTGCCTTTGATTTTTTGCCGCCTCCATTGTCAAGGCTCATTCTTACTTCCTTATAGTTGGCATCATAGCGCCAAGAGAATCCTACGCCGCCATAAAGAACTGTTGGAGTATCCTTAAAATTGGTACTTATTGACGCGTCAATTTGCATGTCGGGATTCAATAAATAGGCGGCACCACCGCGAAGAATGGCATCGCTGTAGAAATCACTTTTAAATCCTTGGTTTTCCAAAAAACCGGACCATTTGGCATTGAATCCTTTGGTCAAAGTAACAACGTAACCGTAACTTGGATAATCGGTACCGACGTAATCAGCAATAATGTTGGTCACGAAAACCCAGGTCCCGTCTCCCAAATGGTTTTGTGTAATCAACATGATTTTTGGGGTAATATCTGCATTTTGGGAAAAATAGTATGGGTTATCCGCCATTGTAAAATTGGCACCCGCAAATATAGAAACTGCGGGAAGTAATTGGTGCCAATTGAAGGTGCGATTTGCTTTCCAACTGTAGATATTTACTTTTTTCTCATAATTTTTAAAAGGGTCATAAATCAAAAATTTAGCTCCTAAAACGGTTTGTTTTAATGCGGATTTATTGATGCTGCTGTAGGGAGTTGTGAATTTTTCGTTTTGGTATTGGAGATCGGCTATCAATTCTAATCTTTCCATAAACAAGCCCCATCTTAAGGTGAAGTCTAATCCGATACCATTGGCATCGTACCCTAGCAATCGGTGGTTTTCTTTAATGCCATAGATTCCTGTTTCGGCTTGAATAACATTTTTCCCTACCGCAAAAGCCGACATGGTTTCCCCGGGCCTGTTAGAGTTGATCTGGTCTGTATGCTGCCCGTAATGAATGCTTGGTATAATAATTAGAGCAAAAAGTAATGTGATTTTAAGTTTTGTCATATTATTTTTTGATTTTAAAATTAATAGCGCTTTTCAAATGTACTATAATTTATTATTTATTTAAGAATGATAGTTTAATTTTGAACGCAGGATTTATTAATTTTGGGAAAAATTATTAAATTATGCAAACTGCCTCTTTTACGGGTTTTATAAAAACATTGTTTTACATACTAGCTTTCTACTATATATTTAAGTTTTTGGCCAAATTGTTTTTGCCATTACTGGTTAAAAAAGTAGTGCAAAAAGCTGGAGAAAATTTCCAACAACAGCAGCAACGCACACAAGGTACTTCATGGGACAAAACACGATCGAACGATGAGGTAATTTTTAATACAAAAAACGATAAAAACCCTCGAGAAACTAAAAAAGTAGGAGAATATGTCGATTACGAAGAAATAGATTAAATTTGTCGTAGTTTGCATCGTTTCATTATAAAAAAACTCTCGAAAATTGAAGATATTAAAAAAAATTTACCCGCACGCACTTGCCATTTTTGGTTTTGTATTCATTTCTCTCCTTTATTTTTATCCTGTATTACAAGGCAAGCAGATTTTTCAATCTGATATTGCCCAGTATACCGGTATGGCTAAGGAGCAAAATGACTTTAGAGCTTCGGAGCATGTGGAGCCTTATTGGACAAATTCAGCCTTTGGGGGAATGCCAACTTACCAATTGGGCGCCAAGTATCCACACGACTTTATAGGCGCTATTGATGATGCTTTGCGATTCTTGCCGCGTCCTGCAGATTATTTGTTTTTGTACTTCCTTGGGTTTTATGGCTTGATGCTAGTACTGAAAGTAGATCCGCTGAAAGCATTTTTCGGTGCCTTGGCATTTGGTTTTTCCACCTATTTGATAATTATATTGGGTGTTGGGCATAACGCCAAAGCGCATGCCATTGCCTATATGCCTCTTGTTATTGCCGGTTTTACATTGGTTTTTAGGAAAAAATACGTTCTCGGAGGCTTACTGACGATGTTTGCCACGGCCTTGGAGATTAATGCAAATCACTTTCAGATGACCTACTATTTATTGATATTCTTATTGATTCTTTCGGGTTATTTTATATATCAGGACATTAAAAAGAAAGACAGTAAATCGCTTTTCAAATCTTTAGGGGTGTTGGCCATAGCAGGAATTCTTGCCATTGGAGCCAATGCCACCAATCTTTTGGCTACGGCAGAATATGCAAGTTTTAGCACCAGAGGGAAAAGTGAGTTGAGCTATAATCCGGATGGTTCCAAAAACACCAATTCCAGTGCAATGACTCGAGATTATATCACGGAATACAGTTATGGCGTGGCGGAAAGCCTTAATTTGGTTGCTCCGCGACTTTTTGGAGGGTCAAATCATGAAGCGGTAGGAACGGACAGTAAGATGTACGAGTTCATGATAGGGAAAGGGGTACCGGCTGATCAGGCCAGTGATTTTGTTAGCGGAATGCCCACCTATTGGGGCGATCAGCCCATTGTGGCCGCACCTGCTTATATTGGTATTGTTGTCTTCTTTTTGGGGATTTTGGCATTATTTATTGATGAACGAAAAATTAAGTATGTTTTTCTTTCGGGAGCTATCACGGCATTGTTGCTGTCATGGGGTAAAAATTTTCCAATTCTGACAGATTTTTTTATCGATTACGTGCCCATGTACAATAAATTCAGGGCTGTTTCGTCCATACAAGTGATACTGGAATTGTGTTTTCCCGTTTTGGCCATTATGGGTTTGCAATCCTTTTTTAAATTAGATAAGGAACTAAGATGGAAAGCACTCTGGCATGCCGGTGCTGTAGCTTTGGGGCTTATTGTGGTTTTGTTTTTCAGCAAAAGTATGTTCAGTTTTTCAGGAGCCAATGATGCTTATTATCTAGACAGTTATGGGCCTGAATTTGTTGAAGCACTAAAAGGGGACAGAATGAGCCTGTACAGCGCTGATTTGTTACGTTCAGGTTTTTTTATTTTGCTGGTTTCGGGGACATTGTGGTTGTTTATAAAAAATAAAATCGCTCAAAACACGGCGATTATTCTTGTAGGTTTATTTATGGTTGCCGATTTATTCTTCGTCGATAAAAATTATGTTTCTGCAAAAGATTTTGTGAGTGGGAGAGAAGTGTCAATGCCTTTTCAGGAGACTCCTTCGGATGTGGAAATTCTAAAAGACACATCCATTTATCGCGTTTTTGAAGTGAGCGGAAACTTTTCTAGTGCTAGAGCATCTTTTTTTCACAAATCAATTGGTGGATATCATGCTGCGAAACCGAGAAGGATGCAACAATTGTTCGATTACCAGATTGCCAAAAACAATATGGAGGTTTTAAACATGTTGAATGTTAAGTACATCATCCAAACGGATAAGGAAGGGAAAGAATTTCCGACTTTGAATCCAAACGCTAATGGGAATGCTTGGTTTGTAAATGACGTCAAATTGGTCAACAAAGCCAATGACGAAATGAAAATGTTGGGTAGTTTTGACACTAAAAAAGTCGCGATTTTTAATATTCAACTTTATGGTGGTAAATTTAAAAATGCCCGATTAAAAAGAAATCTGGACACAACAGGAACCATAAAAATTAAGGAGTATAAGCCAAATTACATAAAATATGTTTCCAATAACCCAAATGAGGGATTGGCAGTTTTTTCGGAAATTTATTATGAAAACGGCTGGAATGCTTACATTGATGGACTGAAAACACATCATTTTCCTGTGGATTATGTATTGAGAGCATTAATAGTTCCGGGAGGTGAACATACCATTGAATTCAAATTTGAACCGCAAGTCGTAAAAACGGGAAGCATCATAACATTGATCAGCGCTGCCGGGATGCTGTTGCTACTGGTAGGTGGAATTTATTATGAAAGGAAAAAAAGTTTAAAGTCTAAAATTTAAAGTTTTTTTAATATCGACCTTTTTGGGTTTCGAAACCTTGAACCTTAAACCTTGAATTTTGGAATCAAAGAAATTGCTAATCATAACCTATTATTGGCCACCCGCTGGTGGTCCAGGGGTTCAACGTTGGTTGAAATTTGTGAAATATTTACCTGATTTCGGAATTCAGCCCGTCGTTTATATACCGGAAAATCCTACCTATCCAATCGTGGATGAAAATTTGGTTAAAGAAGTATCGGATAAGGCAATTATTCTGAAACAAAAAATATTCGAACCATATCAACTGGCTTCTTTTTTTTCTAAAAACAAAACTAGAAAGATAAGCTCGGGTATTATACCAAATAAAAAAAAGCAATCTTTTTTAGACAAGCTTTTTCTTTTGATTCGCGGGAATCTTTTTATTCCCGACGCGCGTGTTTTTTGGGTCAAACCTTCGGTTCGTTTTTTGGAGAAGTATATTGTCGAAAATAATATTGGTACTATAGTTACATCCGGTCCGCCACATAGTTTGCATCTTATAGGACTGGAACTAAAACAAAAGTTAAACATTAAATGGATAGCCGATTTTAGGGATCCGTGGACCACAATAGGCTACCACAAATCCCTGAGGCTATCCAGCTATGCTGCCAAAAAGCATAAGTTTTTAGAGCATAAAGTGCTGAATATGGCAGACACTATCATTGTAACCAGTAAAACCACAAAATCCGAATTTGAGGTGATTACAAGCAGGCCAATTGAGGTAATAACCAATGGTTACGACGTTGAGAACATTGAGAAACAAGACTTGGATTCCAAATTCAGTTTGGCGCATATTGGTTCTTTTCTTTCCGAAAGGAACCCCACGATCTTATGGGAAAGCTTAGTCGAATTAATTAATGAAATTCCCGATTTTAAAAACCACCTGGAGATCAAATTGATTGGTGCCGTTAGTCATGAGGTT
>NZ_DATBVQ010000080.1:0-10284 GCF_036515215.1 Flavobacterium sp. | reverse complement strand
TGCAAAACCACAATCTGTCTCCCCTTTTATAACGGCATTAGAATTCATTTCGAAACTAAAAGGACACTGGTTTTCGAAATCCACATATTTCGCCACTGGATAATCCAAACGCAAATGACTGGCTGGTTTAGGGAAAACATCATCCTTACAAGCCGTAAACAATAACAATCCCAAGACCATAAAAACCATTCCGATAATGGAATCAAGATTTTGTTCTTTACCTTCCTTCTTTATTCTTAACATCAATAGTTACTTTTATCTGTTTGATACGTTTTTTGTCTACCGTTTCAATAGTGAACAAGCAGTTTTCATATGATATTTTTTGTCCTTTGGCAGGAAAATTTCCCGAAATTTCGAGTATAAATCCAGCCAACGTTTCGGCTTCCCCTTTTTTAACTTCGAAAACCTCTTCGTCAACATCTATAATCCTATAGAAATCCTTTAAGTTTGTTTTCCCTTCAAAAAGGTAATTTTTATCGTCAATTTTAATGAAATTGACGTTTTCATTATCAAATTCGTCACTGATATCTCCTACAATTTCTTCAATCACATCCTCTAGCGAGACAAGACCCGAAGTACCGCCATATTCGTCAACTACGATGGCAAGATGGCTCTTCATCCTCTGAAAATCCTTCAGCAAATTGTCGAGTTTCTTGTTTTCAGGGACGAAAAAAGGCTCCCGAATCAACGTATTCCAGTCAAAATCTTCCTTGTCTATGTGACGAAGTAAATCTTTCACAAATAATACGCCTTCAATCTGGTCAATGTTATCTCTATAAACCGGAATTCTGGAATATCCTTTTTCAATGATTTTCGAATAAATATCAGAAAACGACTCTGTTATTTCCAAGCCGAATATATCTATTCTGGGACTCATCACCTGCTTGGTGTCCGTATTACCAAAGGTTACGATCCCAACAAGTATTTTTTGTTCTTCCAATGAAGTTTCATCTGACGAGGTCAATTCCAAAGCTTGCGACAGCTGATCTACTGAAAAATTTGTTTTTTGTTTCCCCAGTTTATTGTGCAAATAAACCGTCGTTTCCCTCATGGGAATACTTATTGGCGAAAGCAATCTATCAAGTATTGCTATTGGATAAGCTATCGATTTGGCAAACTTTATATTATTCCTACTGGCATATACCTTTGGCAAAACTTCACCAAATAGCAATAATAAAAAGGTCACTAAAACTACTTCTAAAGTGAACTTTAAAATTGGGGAACTAATTGCAGAAAACAGATCTTTCCCAATAAATGAAAATAGAATCACTACTCCAATATTGATGAAATTATTGGCCACTAAAAGCGTTGCCAATAGTTTTTTCGGCCTATCCAAAAGATCCGTAAGAATCTTTCCTCTGGAAACATTCCCTTGTGTCGCTTCATCTATATCCTTTTGTGACAAGGAAAACAATGCTACTTCAGCACCGGAAACTATTGCAGAACAAAAAAGCAATACGGCTATTCCGATAAAACCAAAAACTAGATTAGTATCTAATGTGTAGGCGAAATTTAAACTGGGCTCTGGGTCCAAATTAAAAAAAATTAGTTAAACAATCAAAACGGCAAATCATTAATAGGCAAGCTGTTATTTTGCGGGTCAAAGTTAGTGTTTTTTGCGGATTCTGAACTGTGAATTTGTTTGTTGTTTTCAGCATCCTTCTTTGTCGACAGAAAAGTAAACTCAGTAACTTGAATTTCGGTGGTGTGTTTTGTCGTTCCGTCCTCAGTCTGCCACTGCCGCGATTTAATTCGTCCTTCCACATAAATCTTGTCCCCTTTTGACAAATGTTTTTCACAAATTTCTGCCGCTTTATTGCGGACAACAAGATTGTGCCATTCCGTAGAAGTGATTTTTTCATTGGTAGTTTTGTTGATGTAAACTTCATTTGTCGCTAATTGAAACCGTCCAATACAATTTCCACCGTCAAAATAATGCATCTTTATCTCATCTCCAAGATGCCCAATAAGCATCACTTTATTTAATGTCCCGTTCATGTTATTTATGGATATATCCCAAAGATACATTTTTTTAGAACCCAATATTATTCCTTTTCAATAAAATTATGAATTACTATAGGAACAGGAAATGTTCTTAAAGTTGCGGCATCCGTGCCATTTTTTATGACTCCATTTATATTCACTTTCCAAAACTTGATATGCAAATGTTGGTGGGATAATTTATGAACGATACTTTTTTCATTATACTCCATTACACTACCCACACTCTCATTAACAAAAAAATCTTTCTCGATTCGCTCTACGATATAATCAAAGTTTTCGACCGCCTCCGTTTCGATCAAAGGGAATTCATAGAGGTTTTGCCAAATCCCTTTTGAGGTCCTTTTTTGTATAATCGTATCTTCATTATCGTCAGAAACCACCAGATAATTAAAATACCGATTTCTAACTTTCAGCTTCTTTGATTTCACCGGCAATTGATCGACCTTCTTTTTTTGTAATGCCAGACAACTTTCGTTAAAAACACAAATGCCACAGTTGGGACTTTTTGGGACACATTGTAAGGCTCCAAACTCCATAATGGCTTGATTAAATGTCGCAGGATTAGCTTCACTCAGTTCGGCTCCGCCTCGGGCGTCTTTTGGCATCAACTCGAAAGCCAGGGCCGCAAATTCCTTTTTGGCGGAAGCCAAAGCAATGTCTGTTTCAATATCAAAATAACGGGACAAAACGCGAAACACATTTCCATCGACAACTGCAACGGGCTCCCCGTACGAAAAAGAAGCTATGGCAGCAGCGGTATATTCGCCCACGCCCTTGAGCCCTAAAAGATCAGTATAGTTATTGGGGAAAATTCCATCTAATTCGGTCGCTACATATTGAGCGGTCTTATGCAGGTTTCGGGCGCGCGAATAATACCCCAGTCCTTGCCACAGTTTCAAGACCTGTTCTTCATCGGCTTTAGCAAGGTCAAAAACCGTAGGGAAGGCATCCAAAAAGGACAAATAATAAGGCGTCCCCTGGGCCACACGAGTCTGCTGCAGCATAATTTCCGAGAGCCAAATGTGGTATGGATTGGCAGTATTTCGCCACGGCAAATCACGCTTATTTTGTAAATACCATTGAATAAGCAACTTAGAAAATTCCATTATTAAATATTTGACGACAAAAGTAAAAGTTTATATGATTAAATTTTAACGAATTAGCTTGAATAATTGTTTTTTAAATTCATATATTTGCACACTCAAAAAAATTATTACAATATAATAAATAAGGAAAGAAAATGACGAAAGCAGATATCGTAGCGAAAATTTCAGAAAAATTAGGTCTTGAAAAAGGTGATGTTCAAGCAACAGTAGAGACATTTATGACTGAAGTTAAAAATTCATTAGAGACTGGTGATAATGTTTATTTAAGAGGATTTGGAAGCTTTATTGTTAAAACTAGAGCAGAAAAAACCGGAAGAAATATTTCTAAAAACACCACAATAAAAATTCCTGCACACAACATTCCTGCGTTCAAACCTGCGAAAGTTTTTGTGGAAGGCGTAAAAATAAATAACGAAGCAAAATAATAATATTAATCATAAAATCGAAAAGATATGCCAAGTGGTAAAAAAAGAAAGAGACATAAGGTAGCGACTCACAAACGTAAAAAAAGAGCGAGAGCTAACCGTCACAAAAAGAAAAAGTAGTTTTAAACTACTTTTTCCTTTTTAAAAGTTCATTGAAATCGAAAATTAGTGTTCCGTCTTCAGTTTTTAGTCTTCAGCATGCTGATAAACTAAAATTACTAATGGCCAGCTAATTTTCACCGGGTTCAATACCTGTTAAAATTATTGTTTAATCCATCCTAACAATTCAGTTATGAGTTATGAGTTTTAAGTTTTTCAAACTTTAAACCTGAAGCCTGAAACTAAAAGTTCGGATAAAAATTTACAACGTGAATAAAGAATTAATCATCCGATCTAGTTCTGATTTCGTAGATTTTGCCTTATTAAAAGATGGAAAACTAATTGAATTACACAAAGAAGAAGAGAAAAGCAACTTTCAAGTAGGCGATATTTTTATTGCCAAAATAAGAAAACCAGTTGCCGGACTAAATGCAGCTTTTGTAAATGTAGGCTTCGAAAAAGATGCTTTCTTACATTATCATGATTTAGGTCCAAATCTAGCTTCCCAACTGAAATTCATAAAACTTGTAAGCGCAGGTAAATTAAAAGATTTCTCCCTAAAAAACTTTCAGTTTGAAAAAGAGATAGATAAAGACGGTACTATTACTGATGTAATAAATGCCAACCAATCTATTTTAGTACAAGTCGTAAAAGAACCAATATCTACAAAAGGACCAAGGATCAGTGCTGAGCTTTCCCTTGCCGGAAGATTTATTGTTTTAGTTCCTTTCTCTGACCGTGTCTCCATTTCTCAAAAAATAGAAGACAAGAAAGAAAAGGATCGTCTTAAACGATTAGTACAATCCATCAAACCAAAAGGATTTGGTGTTATTGTTCGCACAGTAGCCGAAGGCAAAAATACAGCCGAATTAGAAAAAGACATGCAGAACCTGCTTAGCAGATGGGACGCAATGTGTAAAAAATTACCGACCGCTCATCATCCGTCAAAAATATTAGGAGAGCTCAATAGAGCTTCGTCAATATTAAGAGACGTCTTTAACGATACCTTTAGCGGTATCCAAATTGATGATGAAGAGTTGTACAACCAAACGAAGGATTATTTGCAAGAAATTGCACCTTCAAAACAATCAATTGTTAAGTTTTATCAATCAAACGATACGCCCATTTTTGAGAAATACAACATAGAGAGACAAATCAAGACTTCATTCGGGAAAACAGTGTCTATGAGTAAAGGTGCTTATCTTATTATCGAACATACTGAAGCTTTGCACGTCATTGACGTAAATAGCGGAAACCGTTCTAATAAAGCCACCAACCAGGAAGACACCGCCATGGAAGTCAACATGATTGCCGCCGCCGAAATCGCCAGACAATTGCGTCTACGTGATATGGGTGGTATAATCGTAATTGATTTTATCGACTTGTCCAATCCTGAAAACCGTAAAATTTTGTTCGACTTCTTGAGAGAGGAAATGAGCGATGACAAAGCGAAACACAAGATCTTACCCCCTAGTAAATTTGGACTAGTCCAAATCACAAGACAAAGGGTAAGACCGGAAGTTAATATAAAAACTAGAGAAGAAGATCCTAATGATGTTAAAGGCGAAATTGAAGCGCCAATTTTAATCATCGACAGAATCAATTCCGATCTGGAAAGAGTTTTAAAAAGCCATAAAGATGTTGTACTTAACGTACATCCGTTCGTGGCAGCATACCTTACCAAAGGTTTTCCATCATTACGTTCAAAATGGTTTTTTGAACATAAAAAGTGGGTGAAAATCATACCTCGTGACGCTTACACGTATTTAGAATATCATTTCTATGATAAAAAAGGAAATGTTATAAAAGAATAAACAAAAACCGCCTTTCGAAAGATCGGCGGTTTTTTTGTGTGTGATTGTGAAGGATAAGCCATACCTTTTTTTAGGAGCTGTTTACTTCGTCGGTTCGCCTCGCTCGTATCCAGCTGTCCGCTAAAGAACTAAAATTCATAAGGCAGTCTTCAGCGTAGAAAAAACTTAAGCTGTGTTTAACATCTGTTTATTTCCTATATTAGTTGCCTGATCACTTGACAAATCGCTGCGCCCGACGTTAGCATACGACCAATTCAAAAGTCGGTTTGTCCCAACAGATTAAAATCAACACCATGAACTATTTTATGTTTTTTCTAGGAGTCATTCTTCTACTTGTAACTGCTGCCGATTTGATCAATACCTCCTTGTCAGTACGTGGGGCCGGTTTTATTACGAAACGACTATCCAAATCCATCTGGAGCATCTTACTGGTGATCAATAAAAAAATGGGGCGCAGAAAAATTTTGCAGATTGGCGGGGCTGTTATTTTAGTTTCCATTCTTATCAACTGGTTGCTGCTCATTTGGATTTCTGCCAGCTTAATGTTCATCAGCGATCCCGGTTCATTAATGAATGTCGAGACCAACTCTTCTACGACAGTAATAAACAAGATATTTTACACTGGCTACACGCTTTCCACTTTAGGTCTAGGAGATATGGAATCCACCGGGGATTTTTGGGATGTATTGACCGCGATACTTTCATTTACCGGACTGATTCTGATTTCCATTGCCATAACGTACTTAATCCCTGTCGTTTCAGCCGAAATAACGAAAAGGAAGATAAGTGTCTATATAAACACTCTTGGCGGTTCTGCGGAAGAAATCCTGCTTAATTATTGGAACGGAAAAGATTTTAAAGAGCTGGAACAACCTTTTATAAGCCTTATTGATTCCATCATTTTACATGCCCAAAACCACAAAGCATACTCAGTTTTGCATTTTTTCCACTCATCGGACAGGAAAGAAGCCTTCGTTCTCAATCTCACGAACCTTGACGAGGCGCTTACCGTATTGTTTCATAATATTCCTGCAGAACAGCGACCTCCATTCAATGTGCTTATTAGGCTAAGAAAAGCTATTTCCAGCTATCTAGTAACTCTACCCGCAACCTTTATAAAGCCAGGCAAAGAAACTCCCCCCGTAATGGTTTATACGACACTTGAAAATAAGGGAATAAGGATTCTATCTGGTGAAACGGTAAATTTAGAATATGAAAAACTCAAAACCAGACGCCAATTATTGTTGTCGCTAATCAAAGATGACGGATGGGAATGGACAGACCTTAAAACAGGAAGTTACAATCATGAAATTAACATGAGCGAAACCTTTTGAACGGTATGACTAATTTTTATTCAAGGCAGATCCAATAAAAAGCTACTTCCTTTTCTCCGCAAAAAAACGCTTCATCAGGTCAGCAGACTCATTCGCCATAACTCCACGTTTTACGACAGTCTTTGGATGCAATTGTGTTCCCATTTTCTCAAAACCCCTGTTTTCATCTCTTGCGCCAAAAACAATTTTAGAAATTTGGCTCCAATACAAAGCTCCGGCACACATCTGACAGGGCTCGAGCGTTACGTAAAGCGTGCAGCCAATTAAATACTTGCCCCCAATATAATTGGCAGCGGCAGTTATCGATTGCATTTCGGCGTGCGCTGTAACATCATTCAGTAATTCGGTTAAATTATGGCTTCGGGCAATAATTGTATTATTTATCACGATGACAGCTCCCACAGGAATCTCCCCTTTATCGAAGGCAATTTCGGCCTCGTTCAAAGCCTTTTTCATAAAATATTCGTCGGTGAAAATGTTTTCCATAAAACAAAAATACAGCATTCAATTCGTACATTTGCTTTATGTCAGAGAATTTACTTTCATCCATTAACTATCCCGACGATTTACGCCAACTCGAGGAAAACCAACTTCCGCAGCTGGCTCAAGAGTTGCGCAATTTCATAATCGACATTGTCTCCGCAAAAGAAGGACATTTGGGGGCCAGCTTAGGAGTCGTCGAGCTGACTATTGCACTGCACTATGTATTTAACACACCGGATGACTTATTGATTTGGGATGTGGGACACCAAGCTTACGGGCATAAGATACTAACAGGTAGAAGAGAAAATTTCCATACTAATCGTCAATTGGGCGGTATTTCTGGCTTTCCAAAAAGGAGCGAGAGCATTTATGATGCCTTTGGCGTAGGCCACTCCTCCACTTCCATTTCTGCCGCACTGGGGATGGCAATTGCTTCCAATCTGAAAGGAGATTTTGACAAACAACACATAGCGGTGATTGGGGATGCCTCCATAGCCTCAGGCATGGCGTTTGAAGGGCTAAATCATGCTGGAGTAACTGACGCTAATCTATTGGTGATTCTTAACGACAACGCGATCGGCATTGACCCAAGCGTCGGCGCATTGAAAAATTACCTTACCACGGTAAAAAACGGGAAGAATCCAAAGCAAAACAACATGATCAAGTCTTTGAATATTGATTATTCGGGGCCGATTGATGGCCACGATATTTTTGCAGTTATCAAAGAGCTGAAACGCTTGCAAAAGATAAAAGGACCAAAATTCCTTCACGTGATAACCACCAAAGGGAAAGGACTAAAACAGGCCGAGGAAGATCAGGTAAAATACCATGCGCCAGGAAAATTTGATGCTAAATCTGGCGAAATACATTTAAAATCGGAAGAAAATCTTCCTCCAAAATACCAGGATGTTTTTGGCTTGACCATTTTGGATCTAGCCAGAAAAAATGAAAAAATCATAGGGATTACGCCGGCAATGCCTTCTGGAAGTTCTCTAAAATTTATGATGGACGCCTTACCGGAACGCGCTTTTGATGTTGGAATTGCCGAGCAGCATGCCGTGACACTTTCGGCTGGAATGGCAACGCAGGGAATGATTGTTTTTTGTAATATCTATTCGACATTTTTACAGCGCGCCTATGACCAGCTTATTCATGATGTAGCTTTGCAAAACTTGCCCGTTATTTTTTGTTTGGACAGGGCAGGATTAGTGGGCGAAGATGGTGCGACACACCATGGCATTTTTGATGTGGCTTATATGCGTTGCATTCCCAATATGATTATTTATTCTCCATTGAACGAGATTGCTTTGCAGAATATTTTATATACTGCCCAGTTAGGCTTGGAACATCCCATCGCCATTCGCTACCCTCGAGGTCGCGGAGTAATCTCGGATTGGCAATCACAATATTTCGGTAAATATGAAAAAATTGAAATTGGCACTGCAAAATGTCTAAAAAAAGGTACGGAAGTGGCGGTCCTTTCCAATGGCCCTATAGGCAAAAGTATTACTTTGGCCTTAGCCAATCTAAACGATCCACCCACGATTGCTCATTACGATTTTGCGTTCGTTAAACCTTTAGACGAAACGGAATTACATTACATATTTAAAACCTTCAAATCCGTTATAACGCTTGAGGACGGCGTAATTTCAGGTGGTTTCGGAAGTGCGATTCTCGAGTTTACAGCTCGTTATAATTATTCCGCAAGCGTAAAAATACTGGGAATTCCTGATGAATTTATAGAGCATGGCACTGTTGATCAATTGCAACAATATTGCAATATCGACGTTAAAAGTTTAGAAATAATTTTTTCAACTAAATGAAAATAATTATTTTGCGCCCTTTTAATAAAACAACCGATGACCAAATTATTATCTTTTTCCTGCCTACTCTTCTTATTTTCAATTAATACTTTCTCGCAGAAAATTATAACCACCATACTTCCTGAGCCCAAAGCAAAAGACACTACAACATATTGGATCAAGAAAAATAAGATAGGTTTTGACATATCCGAAATCGCTTTTGTCAATTGGAACGCAGGTGGTACCAGTTCGATCTCTGGATTGTTAAAAAGTAAGTTTAGCCGAGTTTACACCCGAGACAATTACAATTGGACAAACGAGTTAATTATGCGTTACGGCTTAAACAAACAAGATGGTATTGAACTTAGGAAAACGGAAGATGCATTTCAGTTTAACTCAACATTAGGCTATCGAAATGACACCCTTTCCAACTGGTATCACTCGGCAAAATTTAATTTCAATACGCAGTTTACTAATGGCTATTCCTATCCAAACAAAAATATTTCTGTTTCCAAGCCATTTGCGCCAGCCTATATTTTCTTAGGCCTCGGTGCTGAATATGCCTCAAAAAAGAAAGATGAGATGCTTTACCTGTCGCCATTCACCTCTAAAATCACTTTTGTATTGGATCAGAGACTGGCAAACATGGGTTCATTTGGAGTTGTCAAAGCGGTGTATGATTTGAACGGCAATTTGATTTCCGAAGGTGAAAGGTCAAAGGTCGAGCTTGGTTTTCTGCTGACGGCCTACTATAAAAAAGAAATCTTCAAAAACATCACTTTTGAGAATCGATTAAGCCTGTATTCGGATTACATAAATAATTTCGGAAATGTTGACGTTGATTATGATATGGTATTGGACTTAAAAGTTAACGAATACGTAAAAACGAACATCGGTCTTCATGTAATCTATGACGATGACATAAAAGCGAAAGAAGAAATTGACGGAGCGCAGGTGACCGTTGGTCCCAAAATACAGTTAAAGCAAGTTTTAGGAGTGGGATTGGTGTATGAATTTTAATTAAAAAAAGCCTGTAACATCGTTACAGGCTTTTTAATTGACAATTATACTGAAAATTAATTCAAAATGATTTTTTCAGTATAACTTAAGCCCTCACCGTTTACTTTTAATATATAAATTCCTGATCCAAGATGATTTAAATTAAGTTTCATTTGGTTGTTGAAATCTTCATTTTTAACTCTATAAACCACCCTCCC
>NZ_DATBVQ010000079.1:0-30341 GCF_036515215.1 Flavobacterium sp. | reverse complement strand
TTCTGCCACATATCCATTTCCACCGTGAATTTGCACGGCTTCAATTGTGGTGTCCATAGCGGTTTGGGAAGCGAATAATTTCGCCATTGCACCTGATTGGGAAATGTCTTTCCCTTCGTCTTTTTCGCTCGCCGCTTTAAGGCACAGCATTTTGGCTGCCATAATTTGTGTCGCCATATCGGCCAATTTAAAAGCTATGGCTTGGTGTTTGAAAATTTCTTTGCCAAACGCTTTACGTTCCTGAGAATACTTCAACGCCAATTCATATGAACCCGTGGCTATTCCCAAAGCTTGCGACGCAATTCCAATTCTTCCGCCATTTAAGACGCTCATGGCAAAATTGAATCCGAATCCATCTGCTCCTATTCTGTTTTCCTTTGGTACTTTCACATCATTAAAAAGCAAAGAGTGCGTATCGGATCCGCGAATCCCCATTTTCTTTTCTTTTGGACCAATATCAAATCCAGCCCAACCTTTTTCAACTATAAAAGCATTGATTCCTTTATGTCCTTTTTCTATATCTGTTTGCGCAATAATAATATATGTCGAAGCCGAAGATCCATTTGTAATCCAGTTTTTTGTACCATTCAACAAATAATGATCGCCTTTATCTATTGCCGTAGTTTTTTGAGAAGTCGCATCAGAACCCGCTTCTGGTTCAGACAAGCAAAAAGCACCAATTACATCACCTTTGGCAAGGGGAACAAGATATTTTAATTTTTGTTCTTCATTACAGTATTTTTCTAATCCAGCACAGACTAATGAATTGTTCACAGACATGATAACTGCAGCAGAAGCATCTATTTTTGCAATTTCTGTAATTGCTAAAACATAAGAAACACTATCCAATCCAGAACCTCCGTATTTGGGGTCAACCATCATTCCTAAAAACCCAAGTTCAGCCATCTTTTTCACTTGCTCGGTTGGGAATTTCGAAAATTCATCTCTTTCAATTACCCCAGGCAACAATTCTGTTTGAGCAAAATCTCTAGCCGCTTGTTGAATCATTAACTGCTCTTCTGTTAGATTAAAATCCATAACTATTTAACTTTTTTATTAATTTGTTAATTCTTCTTAAACATTGAAAATCATAAATCCACAAGTGAAATCTGGACCTATTTATTTGCTATTTTAACGAACAATTGACGATTATTTTACATTGTTTAAATTATCCTGCTTTTTGTTTAAATAAAGTAGGCAAAGATACTTTTTTCTTGTGAAATTATCAATTTTGATTTGTAAATTTGACCTATGAAAGAGGATTATTACAACGTTATAGGAGTTATGTCAGGAACATCGCTTGACGGAGTCGATTTGGCCCATGTACAATTCCACAAAAACAACAAGACATGGACCTTTAAAATTCTAGAAAGCGAAACAGTTTCCTACAATAAGGACTGGGAGGCCATTCTAAAGTCGGCAGTAGATTTTTCTGAAGTTGAGCTAAAAAAAACGAACCAAGAATACACCAAACTTCTGGCATGCGTTATTTCTAGTTTTATAGAAAAACATAAAATTGAAAATCTCGACGCCGTCTGTTCGCATGGTCATACCATTTTGCATCAACCTCAAAAGGGCGTAACACTGCAAATTGGAAACTTACCCGAAATCTCTAGCTTGACTCATCAAGTGGTCGTTTGTGATTTTAGAGCGCAAGATGTTCTGCTGGGAGGACAGGGAGCCCCTTTGGTACCTATAGGTGACCGAATTTTATTTCCTGAATACGATTACTGCATGAATTTAGGTGGTTTTTCGAATGTCTCTTTTGAAGAAAATGGAAAGCGCATTGCTTTTGACATTTCTCCTGTAAATACCGTTTTAAATTTTTACGCCAATCAATTGGGATTGGATTATGACGACAACGGATCTATATCCAGGTCAGGAAAAATCAATCAAAAATTATTGGACGAACTAAACGGCCTTCCTTACTATCAAACAAAATACCCGAAATCACTGGGATTTGAATTTGTCAAAGAAACTGTATTACCCCTTATCGAAAACTTTAAAATAAACATTGAAGACAAATTAAGGACATTCACGGAGCATGCAGCCATTCAAATAGCATTGGCGCTGCCAAATAAAAAAGGCAGTCTCTTTGTAACTGGTGGCGGCGCATACAACGGATTCCTTATTGAAAGAATTCAAGCCCATCTTCCCGAGATAAAAATCATAATCCCTGCTGCCAAAATTCTGGAATTCAAGGAAGCTCTGATTTTTGCTTTGCTAGGAATATTGAAACTACGTGGAGAAAACAACGTATTATCTAGCGTAACAGGGGCAAATAAGGATCATAGTTCGGGCGTAATTTACGACTTGAAATAAAACACAAAATACACAATTCACATTATTCTATTTTTTATATTTGTCCAAATTAAATATATCGCAACGAAATGAAAGATTTACTGAAGAAATTCGAAAATAAAGAACCTGAAATTGTATTTAACTGGAAAGATGCCGAAACAGAAGCCGAAGGCTGGACAGTGATCAATTCACTTCGTGGTGGTGCAGCTGGTGGTGGTACAAGGATGAGAAAAGGATTGGATATAAATGAGGTATTGTCTTTGGCAAAAACGATGGAAGTAAAATTCACGGTGTCTGGACCAGCTATTGGTGGTGCTAAATCTGGAATCAACTTTGATCCAAATGACCCTAGAAAAAAAGGCGTGTTGCAACGTTGGTATAAAGCGGTATCGCCACTTTTGAAAAGTTACTATGGAACTGGCGGAGATTTGAATGTGGATGAAATTCACGAAGTAATCCCTATGACTGAAGAATGTGGAGTTTGGCATCCGCAAGAAGGAGTTTTCAATGGTCATTTTAAACCTACCGAAGCTGACAAAATCAATAGAATTGGTCAACTGCGTCAAGGAGTGGTTAAAGTAATCGAAAATCCGAAATTCTCTCCAGATGTAGCAAAAAAATATACCATTGCCGATATGATTACAGGTTATGGTGTTGCTGAGGCGGTTCGCCACTTCTACTCTATATATGGTGGAGATGTAAAAGGAAAAAAAGCGATTGTACAAGGTTTTGGAAATGTAGGATCGGCTGCCGCTTTCTATTTAGCCGAGATGGGTGCTAAAGTTATCGGTATAATCGATAGAGATGGTGGATTAATCAATGAAGAGGGATTCACTTTTGAAGAGATAAGATCATTGTTTCTTGCAAAAGACGGTAATAAATTGGTTGCAGAGAACATGATTCCTTTTGAAGAAATCAATGAAAAAATATGGACAATTGGTGCTGAAATATTTACTCCTTGTGCAGCTTCAAGATTAGTTGCTCAATCTCAAATTGACAGCTTAATTACTAATGGCCTGGAAGTTATTTCTTGTGGTGCCAATGTTCCTTTTGCTGATAAAGAAATCTTTTTTGGTTCAATAATGGAAGACGTAGACCACAAAGTGAGTTTGATTCCTGACTTTATTTCAAATTGTGGTATGGCAAGAGTTTTCGCCTATTTCATGGAAAAGAAAGTCCAAATGACTGATGAAGCCATTTTCCAAGACACTTCAACAACAATCAAAAACGCTATCGAAAAAGCGCATGCTTTAAATAGCTCAAAAACAAACATTAGTGCTACCGCTTTTGAAATTGCATTAAAACAATTGGTATAAGCCATTTGATTTTGTTCGTTTCAATTTTTGAATAGCCAGCAATAGTACTTGTTAGTCAGTTCGATCAAATCGCCGTAACGCGAATTTATCGAACTGATTTTTTTTTGCCGGGTCCCAAACTTGGCCCGAATTTTGAAGAATGACAGCAGAATCAATAAATGTTTGTTTGATATTATAATCTCAAAAACCAACAATTTTTATAATATATTAGCGTTTCAATAATAAAGAAAATTTGTATGAGTATATTGCTACAAACGGACACCCTGTCCGTTGCACGTGAAAGTTTGGCTGAGGCCGTTCCTGTTGAGAAAACTTTATCCATTATTGAATTATTAACTAGCGGAGGACTAGCAGGTCAGATCATTATGATTTCCTTATTCCTTATGTTTTTTGTTGCGTTGTACTTGTATTTTGAACGCCTGATGGCAATCAATTCAGCATCAAAAATTGACGTCAACTTTATGGGGCAAATTCGGGACAACATTCGAAACGGACGTATCGACAACGCTAAAATAGCTTGTGCGCACTTTAACTCTCCTGTTTCCAGATTGATTGAAAAAGGAATTTCCAGAATAGGCAAGCCTCTTGACGATATCAACACCGCAATTGAAAATGCAGGTAAATTAGAAATTTACAAGCTCGAGAAAAACACAAGTATGTTAGCTACCATTTCTGGTGCGGGCCCAATGACAGGTTTCTTAGGGACGGTTGTAGGAATGATTCAAGCGTTTCATAAAATGGCAAGTTCGGGTGGTCAAATTGAAGTCGGAGCACTTTCAGAAGGTATTTACACCGCAATGACGACCACGGTGGTCGGTTTGGTAGTTGGAATTATCGCTTACGTAGGATACAATCACTTGGTTGTAAAAACTGATAAAATTGTTCATCAGATGGAAGCCAATGCGGTTGACTTTTTGGACTTATTAAACGATCCTGCATAATTTATGAAATCCGCTTGACCCAAAAAACACAGTCATTACTTTCACCGCATGAGTTATAGCGATAAAAAATAAACACAATCTACTTATGAATTTAAGAGGACGAAATAAAGTGAGTGCCGAATTCAATATGTCATCGATGACAGACATTGTATTCTTATTACTGATATTCTTTATGCTAACATCGACCATGGTTACCACAAACGCCTTGGACTTAGTACTGCCTAAAGCAAAAGGAAAAACAGACAGCAACAAAAATATCGCCGTAAGCATCAATAAAAAACTAGAGTTTTTCATTGACAAAGAGCCCGTATCGGAAACTGAATTAGAATCAAAATTATTGTCATTATTTTCAGCTGACAAGACTAAAGCCATTGTTTTAAGAGCCGAAGAAGGTGTACCAATTGAGAAAGCGGTCAATGTTTTGGATATCGCAAACAGAAACCAAATCAAAGTTGTATTGGCAGTTAGGCCAAAATAGTCCGAATTGAGCTTCAAAAAAAGATAGATTCTACATGAAATATTTAAAAACAGAAGAAGAAAAAAAATCATTCGTCATCACATCGATTCTTTTTGTGATCATGTTTATTTTGTTTTTTTACTTGGGATTAACTTCTCTGGACCCTCCTCCTGAAAATGGAATCGCCATAAACTTTGGAACAACTGAATTTGGATCGGGAGACATACAACCTACTGAAGCCATCCAATCAGCCCCTAAAACCACCGCTGCAAAGCAGGCAGCTTCAAGCGAGGACGAAATACTTTCTCAAGACATTGAGGAAGCCGTTGTAATGAAGCAAGTCAAAAAAGCACAGCCTACGAAAGAAGTGGCCAAAGCAGAAGTTAAACCAAAACCAAAAGAAAGTCCCAAACCCTCAAAAAGCACTTCGGATGCCTTATCGAGTTTAATAAACGGACCCAAATCAGACGGAAAAGCAAAAGGAGGCGAAGGCAATGACAATGTTGCCGGCGACAAAGGGAGTCTGAACGGCGATCCTTATGCCAACAGCTACTATGGTTCTGGAAGCGGAACCGGTAATGGAAGCGGATGGGGCTTGAACGGAAGAAGTATCAGCTCGCGAGGCAAAGAAGTACAAAAATGCAATGAATTTGGCACTGTGGTGGTACAAATTACAGTAAACAGAAATGGAAATGTTATTGCAGCCAAATACACTAAGGGAACCACAAATACAAACCCATGCCTTGTGGAACCCGCATTGGCAACAGCCAGAAAATACAAATGGCAAGCTGACTCCAATGCTCCCGCAACCCAAATAGGTTTTATCACTGTAAACTTCAAATTAGGAGAATAATATTTATTTGAAAATTGGACTCAATTTTTTTAACCTTGAAAAAAACAATGAATTATCAAGAAACCACAGAATGGATGTTTAACCAGCTTCCTATGTATCAACTTCAAGGTGCATCGGCCTATAAAAAGGATTTAACGAACATTCATCTCCTGGTCAATCACCTCGATAATCCGCATATTGATTTAAAATTTGTTCATGTTGCGGGGACCAACGGTAAAGGTTCAACTTCACACATGTTATCCTCGATACTACAAGAAGCTGGCTACAAAGTTGGACTATACACTTCCCCTCACTTAAAAGACTTTAGAGAGCGCGTAAAAATAAACGGATTAGAAATTTCAGAAAATTTTGCATGTGACTTTATCAATACGAATAAACCCTTTTTTGAATCTAATGAGATAAGCTTTTTCGAAATGAGTGTTGGCCTTGCATTTGATTATTTTTCGAAAGAAAAAGTGGATATCGCCATCATAGAAGTTGGAATGGGCGGAAGACTTGATGCAACCAATATTATCAGACCGCTTGTATCGGTGATTACAAATATAGGATTGGATCACACCCAGTTTTTAGGAAATACCCTTCAGGCCGTTGCCTATGAAAAAGCGGGAATTATCAAACCTGAAATACCAGTTGTTATAGGAGAATACACGGCCGAAACAAAGGAAGTATTTATTACCAAAGCGGAAGAATGCAATTCTGAAATTTATTTTGCTTCAGATTTAATTTCAGAAACCTATCCTTCCGATCTAATTGGGGATTATCAAGCACACAATAAAAAAACTGCCCTTCTGACCATCGATATCCTAAATGCACAGAAAGAATTTAGTATTAGCCAAACCAATATTGAAAAAGGACTCCTAAATGTTGTGAGGAATACTGGTCTCCAAGGGAGGTGGCAACAACTGGGAGAATTCCCAAAAATCATTTGCGATACTGCCCACAACAAAGACGGACTGTCTATAGCACTACGTCAAATCGAAAAAGAGACTTTTGAAAAGTTACATATCGTATTGGGAGTTGTTAATGATAAAGATCTAAATGAAATCTTACCGTTATTCCCAAAAAACGCCATTTACTATTTTTGCAAACCCAATATTCCTCGAGGTTTGCAAGCGGAAATCTTACAAACAAAAGCCGAGAATTTTAACCTGATCGGAAACGTTTATAACTCGGTAACCGAAGCGTATCAATCAGCTAAGAATAACGCCACAAAAAGCGATTTTATTTACGTTGGAGGAAGCACTTTTGTAGTCGCAGAATTAGATTTAAACAAAAGATTTTAAATTCTGTTACATTTCGTATTAAAAAAATATTAAACCCCTAAGTTTTTGACTGTTAATGTGTTAAATTTAATGATTGTTTTATTAATTAATCATTTAATACAAATTTATCATGAAAAAAAGTAAAAATTTAGTATTAGGAATGTTAATTTTAACCCTCCTATTGAGCGTCAAAATACATGCTCAAGAAGTCCCAAAACCCGTATATGTTACGGTAACCACTTTACATCGCAACTTAGATGCCGACAGAAAGGATTGGCTAAAAACCGAGCAGGAATACTTTGATAAAGTAACCAGCAAGAATGATTTAATAATAGGTTCTGAAGTTCTGAACCATTATTATACCGCTAATAGCTCAGAAGTTTTACTTGTTTCGGCTTTTAATACCTGGGAAGATATCGAAAAAGCAAATGACATCACTAACGACTTAATCAAGAAAGGATGGCCGGACGAAAACGCAAGAAAAGCGTTTTTTGACAAATACAATAGTTATTATGGGCCTATGCATTCGGACGAAATATATACCTCTGTTGCCGCTGGAGTTAAAGAACTTGAAACAACTTCGAAAGAACCCATGGTAGTCTATGTTCGAATATCTCAAATGTCTCTAAATGGCCAAGGTAAAGGTTTGAAAGAATTTAATGAAAAAGTAACGCTGAAAAATCCTTTTATAAAAGCGTATTATCCTCACCGTCATGCATGGGGTGCCGATAATAGGGATTTTTTAGAAGCCTTTTTTTACGATTCACTTGGCGACCTGGAAAAATCGAGCGACAAACAAACGGAGTTAATAAATGCCGCTTGGCCTAAGGAAGACGAAAGAAAAGCCTACATGACGGAAATCAACAAAGCGTTCACTGGTATCCATGGCGATTACATTTACCATAACGAACCTTCTTTGCGCAAATAATTTGGTGTTCCGCATACAATCTGCGGTTTAAATTGAACTTCCGATATTTTTAATTTAACCACAACAAATTTAAAATCAATGAAATATAACTACGCTTAAAAATTTATTAAAATTTGTACATAAATATTTTGCATAAGCGAAAAACTAGCCTATATTTGCACTCGCAATAAGGAAATGCAAATTACCAAATTGCACCAGGGCAATTAGCTCAGCTGGTTCAGAGCACCTCGTTTACACCGAGGGGGTCGGGGGTTCGAACCCCTCATTGCCCACAAAAAACTCCATTAGAAATAGTGGAGTTTTTTTATGCCTAATTTCAAGTAAAACTTTCAGCATAAGGCATCAATCTCTCACAAACAAAAGATTATACAAAGGACGAATAATTTTAATTGAGTCAAATTAATATCCCAAAAAAAACAGAATAGAGCTTAGATTAATGTAAAGCAATTGGTGCAGCAAGGCAACTTTTCGGAATGTCAAACGCTTCAACCAAAGAAACTGCATCCGGTCTGATGTCCCAGCAAAGTTGATTTACCATCTTACGGATTGCTTTCGTCTTTACTCCTTCCATATAGCCGTCTTCAAGATACCAGCCTTTATTCTTTTCTATCTCAGAAAGCGCATACAATTGGCACAACTTTGATACTATATCTTTGCACTTTTTATCCTTAATCGATTGTACAGCTGTCTGGAATTGTTCAAGTATTATTAGTTCGAGATAAGCTTGGGAAACATCAATCATCTGATGTTGTACCACATTAAATGCATCATAAGGCTCAAGTCCTCCATCAATGAGTTTTTTAAGCCTTTTTCCCGCAGAGGCCAACGTCGTTTTTTCCCTATACCGAAAAGCATTTAAATGAAACTGGGCATCGAGCAAATGCTCTTCATCGGTTTCTCGAGTTATTATCAGGTTTTTTTCAGAAATTGCGGTCTTGGCATTCTCATAAACGTAATTGATTATTCCTATTGCGTCCATTTCTCCAAAAGATTTACGAAACTCCGATAGGCGATTCTTAGCAACCAATTGCATTAATACAGTATTGTCGCCTTCAAAAGTGGTATAAATTTCGGTATCATTTTTTAAGGTATCAATACGGTTTTCTGATAAATATCCTTTGCCACCACAGGCTTCTCGGCACTCCTGCAATGTATCTCTTGTACTCCATGTCGAATAGGCTTTCATTCCTGCAGCAAGAGCCTCGATTTCCTGCATTTCAGATTCATTTTTATTAATGAATCGATTAGTGAGATATTGCAAGGCAAAATGAATCGCATAGGTTTTTGCCAACAATGGAAATAGTCTGCGTTGGTGTATACGGTAATTTAAAATTGACACTTCAGAACCGCCTTCAGGACCAAATTGCTTGCGCTTGTCGCTATATATAATTGCTATTGTCAATCCTGATTTGGCCGCAGCCAATGCAGAACGCGGAATCCCAATTCTACCTCCTACCAAAGTCCCAAGCATGGTAAAAAACCGTCGGTTATCGCTTGGAATCGGACTTTCAAATTCCCCTTTTTCATTTATTGAGGCAAACCGGTCTAGCATATTTTCTTTCGGAATGACAACCTTTTCAAAACGAATCGTACCGTTATCCACGCCATTAAGCCCCATTTTAAGTCCGCAATCACCAATAATAATACCTTTCAGTACCCTGCCGTTAATGTCACGCAATGGTACGATAAAGGCATTAATCCCATAATCATTACCGTCAATGATTAATTTTGCAAAAACTGTAGCCTTCTGACCGTGTTTTGCCGCATTCCCAATATATTCTTTCTGCGCATCTATATTCGGTGTCTGAATAGTAAATGTCTGGTCATCGTGATTATAGGTCGCTGTTGTTTCAAGTTCTTTGACATTAGAGCCATGATTGGTTTCAGTCATTGCAAAACATCCAGGTAATTTTAACGAACCGATATCCTTTAAGTATTTTATATAATGTTTTTCTGTACCAAGTGATTGTATGCTCATACCCCAAAGTCCAAATTGTACTCCAAATTTGATCACCAAGCTTAAATCATGGTAACTTAAGGTTTCCATGATGGAAAAATAATCAGCCAGATTTCCGCCTCCTCCATATTTCTTTGGATACGCCATATTCCCAAAGTTTTCTTTGGCCAGAATTTTGCACCAATCATATACTTTTTCACGGTAGACATCACTGTCGGTCGAGGTTTCGTAGGCAAATTCCGGACGGCTAATGATTGCTTTTACCTTCTTGATAATGAAGGCCTGTTTCCCATCCAGAATCCTCGCCAGTATTTCAGTATCGAACCTCTTGGCTGCCTGATAATTTGAAGTAATAATGTTCGAAGACGTTTTGAAAACCCCGATAACTTCTTTATCTAAAATTCCGAGGTCATTTTCAAGTTTTATAAATGCAGGTCCTAAGTCTGCAATAGCTTTGTCGTTTTCTGAAAGCCTTATAGAAATATCAAAAATGGACCTAACTGAAGGTTTCTCTTGAATAATTTTCTCAATTTGCGATTTCCAATCAATAAGCTGTCCACGTGACGGTGGGGCCGAAACATTCACTTCCGCAAAAAGCAATTCCTTCTCCTTTTCGGAAAGCCAATTCTGCAAACTAATAAACTCTCGCAAAGTCAAAAACTCTTTTGGGGTCAAGAGATCGTCTGACCAAACAAGATAAAAAAGAGGAATAAAAGCCCTAAGTTTTGGATTCGTCATACGATTTTAAATTTTAAACCTTGGTTAAGATAGCACTATTTAACTACTAATGCATTTAAATAATGTTATAGCTGTAAATTCCGCAGACACAACAATTTTTCCAATAGATATAAAAACACTTCGCATGCAGTTGCTAAAACCATTTTAATGCAATATTGACTCGAAAAAACGAAATAATGCAAGACCAAATAAAAAAAGTCGCCGGTTTCTACTCTAAAATCACATTAAAAAAAACACCATCGAAATTCAACTCGATGGTGCTTTTATTTATTTCAAAAATGTAGTTTTAAGACAGATGCTCCACTGTTCTCTCTAACGCCATTCCTCTTGAACCTTTTATGAGAATTGTACTGTCTTCTATTTTTGTTTCTTTCAAAAAATTAGAAAAGGCATCAAATGTCTCGTAAAAATAAAAATGGGGTTTACTGATTTGGTTGGCATAAAATGCCCTTCCAACAAAAAAACAATTCACCGCATCCTCACAAGATAGTAATTTGATGACCTCCATGTGTTCGTTTGCACTTTCATTGCCCAGTTCAAACATGTCCCCCAGAATAATCACTTTGTTAGGTTTCTCCAATTGCAAGAAATTTTCGATAGCAACAGCCATACTACTTGGATTAGCATTATAAGCATCCAGAATAATCTGGTTTGTCCCCTTTGACACTAACTGCGATCTGTTGTTCTCAGGTATATAACTCTCCAAAGCTGCCTTAATGGCCAAATCATCCACTCCGAAGAATTTTCCTATAGCAATGGCCGCATTTAAATTATTGGCGTTATATAGCCCTATTAAATGCGAGACAATCGTAACATCGGAATAAGAGACTTCAACAAACGGATCCGCTTTAATGGACTTGATTTGCAGATCTGCCTTCTCATTATTTAATCCAAACGAATAGGATCTCAAATTTTTTGACTTTTCAACTTGAATAGGGTCTTCAAGATTCACAAACGCCAGCTTATCGTTATTGGCAAGATAATGATACAGTTCACTTTTACCTTCAATAACACCGGCTGCTCCACCAAACCCTTCCAAATGTGCTTTGCCAAAATTAGTTACATACCCATAATCTGGCTTGGCCAACTCACAGAGAAATTCAATTTCTTTTTTATGGTTAGCTCCCATTTCAACGATTCCCATTTCAGTTTCTGAATTAAAGGACAGTAAAGTCAAAGGAACTCCAATATGATTGTTCAGGTTCCCCACCGTCGCTTTGGTATTATATTTTTTAGAAAGGACGACCTGAATCAATTCTTTGGTGGTTGTTTTCCCGTTACTCCCCGTAAGAGCAATAATGGGCAGTTTTAGGTATTGCCTATGAAATTTTGCCAATTCCTGCAAAGCGAACAAACTGTCTTGCACCAAAATTGTTCTTTGGTCAATATAAAACGACTCGTCGTCAATAATGACAAAAGAAGCACCCTTGGCTAATGCATCTTTGGCAAATGTATTGGCATCAAAACGCTCCCCTTTTATGGCGACAAATAATGAATTCGCCTCTATTTTTCGAGTATCAATCGAAACCGAATTGCATTTCAAAAACAAACTATGAATGTAACTGATATCCATTTAAAAATGATTTAAAAAAACAAAAGCCCTAATCAAAGGGCTTTTTGTAATTATTGTATAAGAATAATTTAATTTCTTGCAGATTTTCTTTTCTCAGCTTTTGGCCCTACCCTAGACATCGCACATCTAAATCCAATGTAATCAGTAGCCATATCTTGTGGAAAGTACCTTCTTTGTGCTGGGTCTAACCAATACGCTCTGTCTCTCCAAGAACCTCCTTTATAAACTCGTACTTTATCGTTTACCAAAGTCGTTCTTTCGCTTGACGTATCGTATTTTCTAACCATCCTTCCTAAACTGTCAGTGGTAACATTATGTTTAGGCGAATTGTACATGTTTTTAGCATCCCCTTTTTCGGTGTTTGACTCTGAGTCTCCAAAATTATAATATTTAGAAGATTGCTTATCACCATCTCTGTAGTTAATATTATTACTTTTATCGAAGTTTTGCCTCAAATATGTTTCGTTTTCATCAACCGGAACTTGCGCAATTTGACCGGGAAAGCTTCTTACGATTATTTTTCCGTTACTTAAAGTATCGTTTTTCATTGTCTCTAAAGTAACGATTTCAACTTTTCCGTCTTCTCCAATTTTATTTTTAGTGTAACGATTTCCCCTAAAATAGTTGAAGTCATTTGACTCATTGTCGATAATTGGTCTGTAAACATCGGCTACCCATTCCGCCACGTTTCCTGCCATATCATATAGTCCAAAATCATTAGCCGGATATTTCTTCACTTCATTAGTAATATCGGCACCGTCATCAGACCAACCTGCTATACCTCCGTAATCACCATTTCCTTGTTTAAAGTTAGCTAACTGATCCCCTTTGTTTTGTCTTTTCCCCGAACGGGTATAACTTCCTGACCAAGGATATTTTTTCTGTCCTTTATATATATTATATTCTCTTTGCCCTACATCAGCTGCTGCCGCATATTCCCATTCAGCTTCCGTAGGAAGTCTGTATTCCGGCAATATGATTCCCGAAGATCGTTGCGCATAAACATTTTTTTGTTCGCTCACTTTTCCGTCTTTTCCGGCTTTAGGACTTTTTCGAGCCCCTTTTGCACCTTTCAAAACTATCTCTTCATTTCCACCATAAGTCATTGTTGGAGCCATCAAATAAGTTTCAGTACTAAAAGAAGCCTCCGCGGTCACATCATCTGTTTTAGCATTCTTTTTCAAGTAGCCCTTTTTCTCTAATATAGCTTCATTGACACGGTCTGTTCTCCATTTACTGAACTCCACTGCTTGAATCCAATTCACACCAACAACTGGATAACTTGCATATGCAGGATGTCTAAGGTAATTATTAGTCATAGTTTCATTATAACCTAATCTATTTCTCCACACTAAAGTATCTGGTGAAGCACCTTCATAAATATATTTATAATTTTCTTCACTTGGAGGAAATACATTTTTCAACCAATCTAAATACTCCAAATACATAAAGTTTGTCACTTCAGTTTCGTCCATATAAAATGATTGTACATGCTGTTGAGTAGGAGTATTATTCCAATCGTGCATCACATCATCTTCCACTTTACCCATTGTAAAAGTTCCACCTTCAACAAAAACTAATCCGGGACCCGCTTCTTGTTTTTTGGCAGCCTTTTTACTGCCTACATTCCAACCGGTAGCCCTTGATGCGCTTTTTGAACTAGACTTTTTACTGCAACTGGCAAAACCTATAATCATTATCATAGATAACATTAATCGCAAGGCTGTAATTTTGTTTACTTTCATACTCTTTTAAAGGTGATAATTTAAGTGCTGCAATATAATAATTAACCATTAATCGACAACACCATATTGAATAAATTTACTTTGATGGATTATATACAAATGAATTATACAAAACAAAACGCAAATTTATACTTTTTATTATTTGTTTTTATACTAAATGCCATATTTTTACTCATTATACACTTCGATTATTAATGCAATTTAATAAAATAATGCGAAAATTACTTTTGTTTAATTTACTCCTTATTTCTTTCATCTCACATGCCCAAACTACTGGGGACGTTACTATTGAATGGCTTAAAAAAACCGAAATGTATTATGGAAATTTCAAAATCAATATCCCTCAATTTTCAGGAAACGCATACCACTATAACGCTTCTGAAAAAATGCTTTATTACACTTTAAAACTCAATGAATCCAGCTCTTTTGACGAGAACAACATTCAAATTACAAACGTGTCATATGAATCTATTCCGGCTTCAGCACTTGGCGACTTAGACATTGGAAGCATCCCGAAATCCATCACTTCTTCCTTAATTAACGCCAACTCAAGAGGAATAAAACAGTCATTTCTTAGCCTTTCGCCGATAGTGAAAAGCGAATTCGGATTTAAAAAAATCATATCCTTTTCCTATACTCTAAACAATAAAACTTCCAAGGCTTCACAAACAAATAAAATAGCAAACACCATTTCAAACTCTGTTTTATCAACTGGAGACTGGTACCGTTTTTACGTTGAAAAATCTGGGGTGTACAAAATCTCCAAAAATTTTCTGCAAGAAATAGGCCTTGACCCAAGCAATGTTGACCCCAAAAAAATCAAGATTTACGGAAATGGAGGAAAAATGCTACCCCTATCAAACGCCAGCTATTACCCTTCTGATTTAATTGAAAATGCCATTCAAGTATTTGGAGAAGATGACGGGAAATTTGACAATGATGATTACATTTTATTTTACGCCGAAGGATTGGACACTTGGAACGAAGAAAGCCAAACCCACAGTAACCTTTACGACAGCAAGTCCTATTACTATGCAACCATAAAAGGAGATGACGGAAAAAGGATGGGCGAAATGACTCAGCCGCAAGGCAGCAGCACGTTAGACTTGACTGATTTTGACGATCACCAATACCACGAATTGGATTTGGTTAACATTGCGCGCCTTGGAAGACAGTGGCTTGGGGAGTCCTTTGACATTAAACAGGAACAGGAATTTGAATTCGACTTCCCGAACATAGACACTTCTACACCAATTAAAATCACGGCAACAGCAGCCTCCGCAGCATACACTCCCACTTCATTTCAAGTGAGCGCAAACGGGCAGACTATTGGAAACATTTCATTTCCCGCGATAAATTCCAATTCCGACACGGAGTTTAACGTTGGATATCTACCTGCGAACTCTTCTTTAAACGGTTCCGAAAAAGTAAAAATAAAACTAACTTATAATAACAATGGCGTTCCGGGTTCGAAAGGTTTTTTGGACAACATCCGTCTTACCGCCAAAAGAAAACTTCAGGGCTACGGAAAACAATTCAATTTTCAATACGACCTATCGGGTTCCAACTTAGGCATTGTTAACTACAACATAACTAATGCTAGCGGGATTTCACAAGTCTGGGATATTACTGACCTATATAATGTAATGAAAGTTGAAAATTCGGGCCAAGCATCATTGTCCTTCAAAGCAAATTTAGGAGAGCTTCGCAAATACATTGCTGTAGACCCCACGGATTACTTTGTTCCTTTAAAAGACAATAAAGCTAAGATTACCAATCAAAACATAAAAGGATCCGTTTTTAAAAACAACCAGGGCGCGTTTCAAGATATAGACTATGTCATTATAACTTCCAATTCCCTAATTACTCAAGCTGAAAAATTAGCGGGTTTTCACCGCTCTCATTCAAAACTCAACGTCAAAGTCATCACCACCGAATCCATATATCAAGAGTTTTCTTCTGGGAAACAAGACATTGCTGCCATAAGAAATTGCATTAAATACATTTACGAAAACACTTCCGCTTTAGAAAAAAGGATAAAATACGTGAACCTTTTTGGGGATGCATCTTATGACTATAAAAACAGAACGGTCAACAACACCAATGTTGTTCCCATTTATCACGCCTTAAATAGCAACTCAACAGGCGAAGCCTCCTTTGCTTCCGATGACTTTTATGGCTTGATGGACAATAACGAAGGGAACATCGTTTCATTTTTTGGAGGCATAGACATCGCAGTGGGAAGAATGCTAGTAAGTAATTCCAAACAAGCAGAAGAAATGGTAAACAAAATTATAGAGTACCATGATATAAAATCATATGGCAGCTGGAGAAACAATATCACAATGATTTGTGATGACTCTGACAAACCCTCTGACGCGAGTCTACAAAACAGGCAAAACAAATTGGCCGACATAATAACAAACAACAAACCCTTCCTAAACGTCAACAAAATCATATTGGACTCCTATGCGCAAGAAGCGTCAGCAGGAGGTTTTAGGTATCCGAAAGCGCGTACGGATCTATTTAATGCTTTCGAAAAAGGCGCGTTAATCTTCAATTATCTTGGCCATGGTGGTGAAGATGGATTATCCTCAGAGCGAATTTGGGAAAAGTCCGATGGCCAAAACTTGAGTAACCAATACAAATATCCTTTATTCATTACCATAACCTGCGAGTTCTCTCGATTTGACAATCCAAGCAGACCAACGGCTGGCGAATACACCTACTGGAATCCTAAAGGCGGTGCCATTGCGATGATAACCACCATTCGAGCGATAGGCCAATATAGCGCCGAGAATTTCAACGACACATTGTCTGAAAATTTATTGTCTTTTGGTTCCAACCAATATGCATCCATCGCTGAAACTTTACGAATATCAAAAAACAACAATCCCAATTCATCAACTAATGTAGTTTTTTACATTGGAGACCCCGCCCTATTTCTGGCGATTCCGCAGCCAAAAATAAGACTAACCAAAGTCAATGACGTTTCGGTCGAGCAAACAATTGACGATTTCAAATCATTGGCTCACATGAAATTGACAGGCGAGATAACTGATGAAAATGAAAACATTCTCTCAAATTATAACGGGGAGATATCCACGACTATTTTTGACAAAACAATCCCAAGAACAACCTATAACAATGACGGAAATAGTCCGGCAATAAATTTCAACACTTTAGGGGAAACCATCTTTAGAGGAAATGCATCGGTTGCAAATGGCAGATTTGAATTTAGCTTCGTTGTCCCAAGAGATATCCGAATTCCATTAGCCAATGGCAAAATAAGTTTCTACGCCAGAAAAGACCAACTACTTGAAAATCAGACAGGTTTTGACGACAAAATAAAAATAGGCGGAATCAATGAAAATGCAGCCGCAGACAATATTAGTCCAAAAGTGAAGTTATATATGAATGATGAGACATTTGTTTCGGGCGGCATAACAAATACATCACCTTTTTTATTGGCATTTCTAGAAGACGAGAACGGAATTAATACTGCCAGTGGAATCGGTCATGATATTGTCGCAATTCTGGATGGCGACGTGAGTAATCCATACTTGTTAAACGACTACTACCAAACCAATTTAGATGATTACACCAGTGGCAGTCTGCGGTTTCCATTACGGAATTTATCCATTGGATTACACACAATAACTTTCAAGGCATGGGATGTTTATAACAATCCAATAACGGCTGAAATTCAATTTGTGGTAATGGGAAGTGACACAATAACTTTGACACATGTATTAAATTACCCTAATCCATTTGTCAATTATACTGAATTTTGGTTTTCGCACAACAGACCATATGAACCGTTGACAGTTCAGATTCAAGTAATCACTATAACGGGAAAGGTAGTTTGGACAAAAAACCAAATTATATCAACGGAGGGGTTTTTATCAAAAGAGATCACTTGGGACGGCAGAGATGACTTTGGTAACAAAATAGGAAAAGGGGTTTATATATACAAACTAAGCGTCAAATCTAGCTTAACAAATAATAAAGCCGAAAAGATTGAAAAACTTGTGATACTTTAATAAAATACTATATTTGTTTAATCAATTTTAAATTATAAAATGAGAAAATTAGTACTTTTTACAGCTTGCCTCCTTGGGTTTTCTTTTGCGAACGCTCAAGATAGAGTAATAACCACAGCGGTTCCTTTCTTGTTGGTTTCTGCTGACGCCAGAGCCGCAGGTATGGCCGATGTTGGTGTCGCTACTTCAACTGATGCTTTTTCGCAACAATGGAATCCGGCGAAATATGCATTTGCAATTGACAAACAAGGTTTTTCTATAAGCTACACTCCCTACCTTACGGATTTGGCAAATGATATTTCATTAGGACAAATTACTTATTACAACAAAATAAGCGAGCGAAGTGCATTTGCAAGCAGTCTCCGATATTTTGGTTTTGGCGATATTGAGTTACGCGAGACCGGAGACCCTAATGAAGTTCCCCGAACAGTTAACCCAAATGAATTTGCACTGGACGGTTCCTATTCCTTAAAAATAAGCGAAAAATTTTCTATGGCCGTTGCCGGAAGGTACATTCACTCCAACCTAAAAGTCGTTTCCGATAACGGTGATGCTTCTGCAGCAAATTCTTTTGCAATTGATGTTGCCGGTTTTTATCAGTCGGAAGAAATCGCCTACAGCGAATTTAACGGAAGATGGAGAGCCGGATTTAACATCCAGAATTTAGGCCCGAAAATAAGTTACGATAATGATGAATTTAGTACTAACTTTTTGCCCGCGAACTTAAAATTAGGGACCGGATTTGATTTCATTCTTGACGAGTACAACAAAGTAGCCGTAAATCTTGAGTTTAACAAATTATTGGTACCAACACCCCAAAATCCAGATTTAGACGGAGACGGAACGGTTACTCCTGAAGAAAGAGCTGAAAATTTCGACAATTATCGTTCCATAGGATGGGTTTCAGGAATTTTTAAATCATTTGGAGATGCCCCTGATGGGTTTAGCGAGGAAGTTAAAGAAGTTACTTATGCCTTGGGAGCCGAATATTCATATCAGGATTCATTCGCCATGCGCATGGGTTATTTTAACGAAAGCGACATGAAAGGAGCTCGAAAATTTTTCTCTTTAGGAGCCGGATTTAAATACAATGTGGTAAAAGTGGACGTGTCTTATTTATTTTCAGCCTCAAAAGTAAAAAACCCTTTAGAAAACACCTTACGCTTCTCATTAACCTTTAACTTTGGAGAAAAATACGAGCAATACTAGTTTTAAATAAAATCTAATTTAAAAATCCAAATTTCAAACTATTGAAATTTGGATTTTTTTTCCCAAATAAAATAATGAAAGAAATTACAATTACGACTCGCTTCGCCGCTTACAATGCAGTTAATGAATTACCAAAAGACATCCAAAACCTGATGGAACAGGCTGTAGCTGTTCGAAAAAATGCTTACGCTCCGTATTCAAAATTTAGAGTGGGTGTTGCTATTTTTTTAGACAACGGAAAGATTGTTTTAGGTTCAAACCAAGAGAATGCCGCATACCCTTCCGGACTTTGTGCCGAACGCGTGGCCATATTTCAAGCCGGAGCCATATATCCCGAAGCGAAAATTTTAAAAATGGCAATTACTGCGGCATCGGACACAAATAAAACCACGAGCCCGATCCCTCCTTGTGGCTCCTGCAGGCAATCAATCGCGGAGTACGAAACAAAACAAGATACCCCTATTGAAATTTATTTTATGGGCGAAACTGGCGACATATACAAATCAGAGTCCCTAAAAAACTTACTCCCTTTTATGTTTGACAAAAAGTTCTTGTAAAAAACCTAAAAATTAGCTTTTTAATTTCACTGCTCAGCAGGAATGTCTTATTTTTGCGATTCGCAAATTTGTGTGAGGAAACTGTTTTGCGTCATTAGGTACTAGTTGATAACACACTAAAAACTTTAGCAAAAGAACAATTGAGATGAAAGAAGTTACAAAAGAGGTTTATTTAAAGTGGTATGAAGACATGCTACTTTGGAGAAAGTTTGAAGACAAACTTGCAGCATTATACATACAACAAAAAGTCAGAGGATTTTTGCATTTATACAATGGGCAAGAAGCCGTTCTTGCAGGTGCACTACATGCGATGGATCTTACAAAAGATAAAATGATTACTGCTTACAGAAATCACGTTCAACCGATTGGAATGGGTGTTGACCCAAGACGCGTAATGGCCGAACTTTTAGGAAAGGTTACAGGAACATCAAAAGGAATGGGCGGCTCTATGCACATTTTCTCAAAGGAACACCGTTTTTATGGTGGTCACGGAATTGTAGGTGGACAAATTCCTGTAGGGGCTGGATTAGCCTTTGCAGACAAATATTTTGAAACAGGTGGTGTAACAATGACCTATTTTGGCGATGGAGCAGCTCGTCAAGGCTCTTTACACGAAGCTTTTAATATGGCTATGTTATGGAAATTACCTGTTGTTTTTATTGTTGAAAACAATGGTTATGCCATGGGTACTTCTGTAGAAAGAACAGCAAACCATACTGACATTTGGAAACTAGGTCTAGGGTACGAAATGCCTTGCGGACCTGTTGACGGAATGAATCCAGTAAAAGTTGCAGAAGCAATGACAGAAGCAATTGATAGAGCCCGCCGTGGCGACGGACCAACATTTCTTGAAATGAAAACGTATCGTTATAGAGGACACTCTATGTCAGATGCTCAATTATACCGTTCGAAAGAAGAAGTTGAAGAGTACAAAAAAATAGATCCAATCACACAGGTTTTAGATTTGATCAAAGAAGAAAAATACGCTACTAACGAGGAAATAGAAATCATCGACAAAAGAGTAAAGGACCTTGTTCAAGAATGCGTAGATTTTGCAGAAGAATCGGCTTACCCTGAGATTCAACAATTATACGACGTAGTATACGCACAAGAAGATTATCCCTTTATACCTCATAAACTATAAAATCAATTATGGCAACAATTATAACAATGCCTCGCTTGAGCGATACTATGACGGAAGGAACGGTAGCAACTTGGCTTAAAAACGTTGGAGACAAAATAAGCGAAGGAGATATCCTGGCAGAAATTGAAACCGACAAAGCGACAATGGAATTTGAATCCTTTAATGAAGGAACACTTCTATATATAGGAATACCGGCAGGTGAAACTGCAGCAGTAGACTCATTATTGGCTATTATCGGTGAAGAAGGTGAAGATATATCTGCTTTGTTGAAAGAAAAACCATCGGCAAACACCCCTGCAAAAGAAGAAACTACTACAAATACGGAAGTCAAAAAAGAAGAAGCTCAATCGCCAACAACTAAGGATCTTCCTGAAGGAGTTGTGGTTGTGACTATGCCGCGCCTTAGCGACACTATGACAGAAGGAACTGTAGCCACCTGGTTGAAGAAAGTAGGAGATAAAGTTGCTGAAGGAGACATCCTTGCTGAAATCGAAACCGACAAGGCGACAATGGAATTCGAATCTTTCAACGAAGGAACTTTATTGTACATCGGTATTCAAGAAGGCGAATCGGCTCCAGTTGACAGCGTATTGGCTATCATAGGACCTGAAGGAACTGACATCAGCGGAATTGCTCAAAATTATAAAGCCGGAGGTGCCGCACAAGCTGCCACTCCTGCTGTAACCGAAGAAGCAAAAACAGCATCAGCTGAAAAAGCAGAACCAACTGTACAAGAGGCATCAACCGATGGCCAACGTATTTTAGCATCACCATTAGCAAAGAAAATTGCTAGTGACAAGGGAATTCAATTAAATCAAGTGAAAGGATCAGGTGAAAATGGACGTATCGTGAAAAGCGATATCGAAAACTTCACTCCCGCAACTACTGCGGCTCCAACAGCCACTGCAACTGCAACCGCAGCGGCACCTGCCAAAGCAGAAACGGCAGCGGCTCCAAAAGTATTTTTTCCTGCTGGGGAGGTTTTTACCGAAGAAATCAAAAATTCGCAAATGCGAAAAATCATTGCTAAGCGTTTAGCGGAATCATTGTTCACTGCACCTCATTACAATTTAGTTATTGAAGTAACAATGGATGAGGCGATGAAGTCAAGATCTATTATCAATAGCGTGCCAGACACAAAAGTGTCTTTTAACGATATGGTGATAAAAGCGTGTGCAATGGCCTTGAAAAAACACCCAAAAATCAATTCTCAATGGAGAGAAGATTCAATTCTTATCAACCATCACGTAAACATTGGTGTTGCGGTGGCAGTTGAGGATGGATTAGTCGTTCCTGTGTTGCGATTTACAGATGCTATGAGTTTATCTCAAATTGGTGGAAACGTAAGAGATCTTGCAGGAAGAGCAAAAAACAAAAAGTTATTGCCTACAGAAATGGAAGGGAGCACTTTTACAGTTTCTAACCTTGGAATGTTTGGTATTACTGAATTCAATTCAATCATTAATCAACCTAATTCAGCAATCCTTTCGGTTGGTGCAATCGTAGAAAAACCTGTTGTTAAAGATGGTCAGATTGTTGTAGGAAATACAATGATGTTATCTTTGGCCTGTGATCACAGAACAATTGACGGTGCTACAGGAGCGCAGTTTCTGCAAACATTGAAGCAATTTATAGAAAACCCAGTTACGATGCTTGCATAAAGAAAAAAATATATTTTTATTATATTAAAATCCCATTTTGAAATTTCAAAATGGGATTTATTTTTTTGACCTAAGAAAATTATCTAATTCTATTCTTTTCCTCAATCCAACGTGACATATATTTTGTACTTGTCACCGTATGGTGTTGCAACATTGCCCCCATAAAGTTATTCAAGCGATGTTGTTTTAAATCTACCAACAAAGCATCAATGGTTTTCTTAAAATCATCCGAAAATAGTTCTTTCGAAAACCGCTCATTGATAATTGCAATTCCTTTCCGCTGTGAATCTAACCAACTATTTCTATTTTGGTATAACTCAATCGCCGATTTGGCAAACCGTTTTGGGTCGTCATCGATAAAACCATTCCACTCCAAATCACCGGACATACCTTCCGCCCCTATATTAGTGGTTACGCTTGGTGTTCCACATATCATAGCCTCCACTAGTTTCCCCTTCAAACCGGCACCAAAACGCAAAGGAGCCAATACAACACGTGAGTTTCTAACCACATCTTGTGCGTCTGCAGCACGACCCATTATATGGAAACCTTGCTTAACACTATGCAGCTGCAAAACTTTTTGAGAAGGATATGCTCCGTAAACATTCAAATTTGCTTCCGAAAAGTCCGTTTTTATTAGGGGCCAAATTGTCTCTTTTAAATATTGAACAGCATTCCAATTTGGCTCATGAAGAAAATTACCTATAAAGATAAAATTTTCCCTTTGCTCGAATGATGGAGTTTCTTCCCTACTTGATATTTGGATTGGCTCTAATAGAAAGGGCAAATAATATAACAAAGTTTTGTCGATTTTAAATACTGACACTAATAATTCCATTTCAAATTCTGAAATCATCAAGGAAAGATCGCAACGCAAAATGCTGGCAATTTCCCTCTTGGCAACATCCTCACTAAACAAATCAATTAAATCAAACTGACGTCCTTCCTTAAACGCTTTTTGGCGGGCTAACCGCAAGCAATGCAAATCTTCCGTGTCCAATAGCCGTAGCGCTTGTGGACAGTTTTCGGCAACACGCCAGCCAAACTGCTCTTCAATCATAAAACGATCAAACAGCACAACTGATGGATTCAGTTGCTGTATAAAAACGTCAAAACTGGAGCTATTTAACGAAATTGATTTTTTCTCAACATCCAAAGCTTCAAGATCGACCATGTAAACGCTATCCATTGCGGGACTGGCAAAAGTAATCTCATAGCCTTCCTCTTTAAAGAGAGAGATCAATTGTATCATTCTGCCACCCGCAGCCGATGAATTGGGCTCAGGCCATACAAAACCTATTATCAAAAGCTTTTTAAGCTGATTCATAACTTATATTATTTCAATTACAAAATAATGGTATTTAGCTGGCATTACCATCATTTCCCCAGAAAATCAGAAAGAAAACACTAATTTTGCACTAACAAAACACAATGACATGTTAGGATTAAAATTAGCAACGGACCCACGGTGGGTAAATATAGTCGAATCAAACATCGAAGAAATTTTGACAGACCATGCCTGGTGCGAACAAAAGGCAGCTTCAAACGCCATAAGCCTCGTGACTTACAATTCCGAATTGGAAGAATTAGTTACTGAACTATTAGTTATTGCCAAGGAAGAGCTAGATCACCTGCAAATGGTACATGATCTGATAAAGAAAAAAGGACTAACGCTGGGTAGAGAACGCAAAGACCATTACGTAAACGAGCTTTTTAAGTTTATGAAAAAAGACGGAAGCAGGAAGGACGCCCTGTGCGACCGTTTACTGTTTTCGGCAATGATTGAAGCTCGAAGTTGCGAAAGATTCAAAGTACTTTCAGAAAACATAAAGGACCCTGAGCTGGCTAAATTTTATCGTGATTTGATGATTAGTGAAGCGGGACATTATACCACCTTTTTAGGTTTCGCAAAAAAATACGCGGACAACATAGATGTCGACAAACGCTGGAAGGAATGGATTGATTTTGAAACTTCAATTATCATCAATTACGGAAAGAACGAAACCGTTCACGGATAAAATCAGAAAGCCAATTCTGAAGTTATTTTTTTTTATGACACTATCCTAAAAAGGATCTAAGTTTAAAATTATCGCGAATACAAATAAAAAAAGGGAGTACACATTGTATACTCCCTTTTTGTTTGGAATCATCATTAATCTATTTCTTAACGACCATAAATTCTGAACGTCTGTTTAATGCATGTTCCTCTTCGGTACATTTAAGACCACAATTTATTTTCAATTCAGATTCTCCAAACCCTTTTCCTGAAATTTTATCAGCATTTACGCCTTTCGAAATTAAATATTTAATTGTAGAATTAGCTCTTCTTTCAGAAAGATCCATATTGTAGTCATCTTTACCTCTAGAATCCGTGTGCGACTTCACATTGATACTTAATTCCGTATTTTCCGTCATTATGTATGCCAATTTATCGAGCTCTTCAGCAGCTTGCTTTGTTATACCGCTTCTGTTATTTTCGAAATAAATTGGTTTTAATATTATTTCCGTTTCAGTAACTACGACATCAATCGGTTCCAAAGCAACATCAACAGTTAGTAGTCCGCTATCCGTTTTTGCAATAGACGATTCGTTTGAAATAAAGCCATCTTTATAAACTTTAACGGTATATCCCTTTTGGCATTCAACATTAAACAAAACCTTTCCACTATCATTTGATAGCTGCTCATCCAAAACAATATTATTTCCGTCTAAAACAGCAACTCTGGAACTAGCAACGGGATCACCAGTTTTGGAATTTTTCACAACAGCCGCAATTTGAGAGTAGCATATCGGAACAGCACTATAAATATGATCGACCCCGGATCGATTACTTGAAATATAACCTGTATTTTTCTCTTTGTTGAATGTAAAAGCAAAATCATCTTTAGCAGAATTTATAGGTTGCCCAACATTTTTGGGCATATCCCCAGCATTCAAATCCACTATAAAAATATCCAAACCTCCAAATCCGGTCAATCCATTGGAAGAAAAATATAGAATATTGTCATCCGAAATAAAAGGGAAATTTTCGTCTTCCGTGGTATTAATGGAGTTTCCTAAATTTTCTGGGACACCAAAACTGCCGTCAGCATTTACAGCAACTTTCCATAAATCAGTTCCGCCAACAGAACCAGGCATATCGGATGCAAAATAAAGAGTCTTTCCTTCCTTATCTACCGATGGATTTCCTGTAGAATAGCTTTTACTGTTAAAAGGCAATGCAACCGTATTAACCCATTTCCCGTTCTCGTTACTTGCTTTAAAAAGATTTACCTGCCCCAATCGCAGTTTGTGTGCTTTATCGTTTACAAATAACTTGTCATTAAAACTTTCGCTTGAAAAATAGATCGTACTGCCATCTTTTGTTATAGACACGGGTCCTTCATGAAATCTAGAATTTAATTCACTAACAGGAGCTGGCTCTGAATAGGTTCCATCAGCATTATAAGTAGATTGGTAAATGTCCAAAAACGGTTCGCCATTCCATCCATATATTTTGTTGCTCTCGTTTCTTGCACTTGCAAAATAAAGCACATCATTATAAAGAACAGCTCCAAAATCAGACCTGTCAGAATTCACTGAAATCTTTTCTATTATATAACCTTTCTCAATATCCATCAATTTCGCCAGATAATTTGGGTTCTTATTGAATTCAATGGCTCTTTCATCATTAGGCATTAAAGAGGCAAAAGATTTCATCTGTGCATTTGATTCCGCGTATTTACCATTAGACTTTAGCACCTGCGCATACCTGTAATACATTTCAGGATTTTGCTTCGTTTTTGCAGCTTGGGCGTACCATTTTTCGGCCTCAACCGTATTATTCATATTGTAATAACAATCTCCAAGTTGCTTCATCACATAGGGGTCAGAATTCCCCTTGTCCGTTAACACCAGATATTCTTGAACAGCTTGAACATAATCATGGCTTTCAACTAATTTATCTGCAACTTTGGTATCTATACTTTGTGCTGATATCGAAATGCTTAAAAACACAAAAAACAATAGTAGATTAATTTTTTTCATCAATTACAAATTTATATTAGAAAAATCTAGGTGAACGTGAAACCTTCTTTGGCGTAAACAAGTCATATAAAATAATGAACTCGTGGGATGACGGAGAAGTCACCTTCAGGTCAGAAATTATATGATCGTAAGCATATCCAATTCTTAGCTCAGGCGTAACAGCAAAATTAACCATGGCTCCGAAACTGTCTTCCAACCTATAGGTAGCTCCAACTTCGATTTTTTCCATATACAAAAAATTTGCAGAAACATCTAGAGAGGGCGATACGTTAAATGCTGATTTCAGCATGAAAGAGGGCTTGAACTTCAAATCATAATTAACATCAAAAACATACCCCCCAGTTAAGAAATAATGCGACACATCAGAGCCATACTCTCTTCCATTATAATCCAAATGCGCTGACTTCATCATGTTGGGGATTGAAAAAGCGACATAGTATTTGTCCGTGTAATAAAAAGCTCCAGCTCCCAAATTTAATGAAGCATCATTAATATCTTCCCCAAAAATTCCCTCAGAAGGATCCGGCAATGAAGACTGAATGTCTCTAAGACCCACTTGATGAAAAGAGATACCCGCTTTAAGACCCAATGCAAGCCTTTGCGTATCACCTAATTTTAAAGTATAAGAAAAATCACCATACACATTTTGTTCTGTAACCGGACCTATCTTATCTGAAATAAAAGACAACCCTAAACCTACATTCTTACCTGTTGGGGCATGTCCCGAAAAAGTAAACGAGGTAGGTGCATCCTCAATATTCGCCCACTGCTTTCTATATAAAGCACCAAAAGAAATACTTTCTTTTGAACCGGCATATGCGGGATTAACAACATTCATATTATACATATATTGAGTATAATGCGGGTTTTGTTGCGCTATTACATCTACGTAAGTAATAAGAACTAAGAGAGTAGCCAAAAATATTTTGTTCATATCAATTTGTTTTTTCATTTTGTTGAAATTAAATCTCAACATAAATTTATTAAATAACTATTTTTCTCTAATTAGATAAATCCAACCTGTTTTGGATTTACTGTTATTAAATTCCATAACATAATAATAGGTTGCACTTGGAAGTTCATTCCCTTTATCGGATTGACCTTTCCATTGATCAGTATAATTAATTTGATTATAAACTTTAATACCGTATCGGTCAAATATCTCTAATTTTTTCACATCCATTAATCTCAAATCAAAATAATCATTTGAGCCGTTTCCGTCTGGAGAGATTCCTTTTTGAATATTACAAAATACCGATTCAATTAATATGCTAGATGTTGTTTCACAGGCCGTAGCTGTTGACGTAATAGTTAAGCTATAATTTAACGGAAAACTAACTTCAACACTGCTAGACGCAACAATATCTGACACGTTTAAAGTATTAGAATTTGTTCCCACAGTGTTCCCTAAGTTATCTTTCCATTGATAGTCAACATTATTTGGATCATAAGAACTTGCTAATGGCGATGCGGTAATAATATAATCCTTATCAATACAATCCCCTGTGCTTTCAAATTGAATTTCTGCAGGAATTGGATTTATGGTTTGGGTTTCACCTACTATTTCACAACTAATGTTGCTTTTAAATCGTACCGAGGGAATATAGTCACCTGGAATTAGATTAGGAAAAATAGGACTGTCTTGAAAACCTTGGCCAATACTATACTCCACCCCAGTTTGAGCTGTAATGGTAATTTCTCCATTTGAAATAGCACAAGTAGGCTGCCTGGTTACTGTTGCTGTAGGCATCAAAGGAGTTGGTGTTATACTTAACGTTACCTTCGTCCTAGATTCGCTTAAACAATTTCCAATTGATGATTCAGCGTAATATGTTGCTGTACCTACACCGATTTGAGTAGGATTAGACACTGCACTCCCACCCACTAAATCTGTATACCAAGTAATCGTATTACCACTTGCAACCGCTGTTAAAGTTTGATTAGACATTCCATCTGAACAAACAGTCTGATCGTTTGCTGTTGGATTTGGCACTACACCAACAATTGTTAAAGTAATTGGCGTACGGGTAAGGCTTTGGCAAATGCCGTTTGACGATTCCGCATAATAAGTGATTGTTCCCACTCCAACTTGTGTTGGGTTAGACACTATGCTGCCGCCAACTGCCGCTGTATACCACGATATTGAACTACCTACTGCCATGGCAGTTAAGGTTTGTGTCAATGTTCCATCAGTGCATTCAGTTAAATTTCCACCACTTACCGGCACTTCTGGTCTTGGATTAATCGTTAAAGTAACTGCTGAACGAGATGTACTTATACAAGATGTCGCATCATTTACAGATTCCGCATAATACGTAATGGTTCCCAATGAACTTAGTGAGGGGTCAGATACTACATTTCCTCCGGTGGCTGCGTCATACCATACTACTGATTCGCCAGATTGAGCCGTGGCTGTAGCAGTCAAAGTTTGAATGGGAGAAGAAGCACACTCCGTTTGGTCACCCCCACTTGTCGGAACAATTGGTTTTGGATTAATAGTTAAGCTTACTGCTGCACGTGATGTGCTTAGACAAGATGTTAAGTCATTTACAGATTCAGCATAATATGTAACTGTTCCCAATGAGCTTAATGAAGGGTCAGATACTACATTCCCTCCAGTTGCTGCATCATACCATACTATCGATTCTCCCGCTTGAGCTGTCGCTGTAGCAGTCAAAGTTTGCAATGGAGATGAAGCGCATTCCGTTTGATTTCCGCTTGCCGGAACAATTGGTTTTGGGTTTAAAGTTAATGTAACTGCTGAACGAGATGTACTTAAACAAGATGTCGCATCATTTACAGATTCCGCATAATATGTAATGGTTCCCAATGAACTTAAGGAAGGGTCAGGTACTACATTCCCTCCAACTGCCGCATCATACCATACTACTGATTCGCCGGCCTGAGTTGTTGCAGTAGCAGTCAAAGTTTGAATGGGAGACGAAGCACACTCCGTTTGGTCACCCCCGCTTGTCGGAACAATTGGTTTTGGATTAATAGTTAAGCTTATTGCTGCACGTGATGTGCTTAGACAAGATGTTACGTCATTTACAGATTCAGCATAATATGTAACTGTTCCCAATGAGCTTAATGAAGGGTCAGATACTACATTACCTCCAGTTGCTGCATCATACCATACTATCGATTCTCCCGCTTGAGCCGTCGCTGTAGCGGTTAAAGTTTGCAATGGAGACGAAGCGCATTCCGTTTGATTTCCGCCGCTTGCCGGTACTTCTGGTCTTGGATTAATCGTTAAAGTAACTGCTGAACGTGATGTACTTAAACAAGATGTCGCATTATTTACAGATTCCGCATAATATGTAATGGTTCCCAATGAACTTAATGAGGGGTCAGATACTACATTCCCTCCAACTGCCGCATCATACCATACTACTGATTCGCCGGCCTGAGCTGTTGCAGTAGCAGTCAAAGTTTGAATGGGAGAAGAGGCACACTCCGTTTGGTCACCCCCGCTTGTCGGAACAATTGGTTTTGGATTAATAGTTAAGCTTATTGCTGCACGTGATGTGCTTATACAAGATGTTACGTCATTTACAGATTCAGCATAATAAGTAACCGTTCCCAACGAACTTAATGAAGGATCAGATACTACATTCCCTCCAATTGTCG
>NZ_DATBVQ010000078.1:0-7078 GCF_036515215.1 Flavobacterium sp. | reverse complement strand
TAAGTCACAATGAGCCCGTGGCCGAGATCGCAATCAGGTACCTAAACCGACTTTCTGACTACCTTTTCGTATTGGCACGGAAGTTGTCGCATGATTTGCAAGCCGAGGAAGTTCAATGGATTCCCAGGAAATAATAGACAGGAATCGGTGCTGGTTTTTGGGTTAAAAACCTCAAACTTCAAACCTGAAACTTTACACTAAAAAAAACGTTCTTAACTTTTTTTAAAAATAAATAGATTTTTACTTGTCTTTTTCAGTAAAAAAATTATTTTTGCACAAAACTAAATCGACAAAAGATGTATTGGACATTAGAATTAGCATCCTATCTTAGCGATGCCCCGTGGCCTGCTAACAAAGACGAACTTATTGATTACGCTATACGTGCAGGAGCTCCTTTAGAAGTAGTAGAAAACCTACAATCTATTGAAGACGAAGGCGAGATATATGAATCAATGGAAGAAATTTGGCCAGATTATCCTACAGACGAAGATTATCTTTGGAATGAGGATGAATATTAAAAGAATAATCAAAGAAAAAGTCTCAAAAGAGGCTTTTTTTTTGGTTAAATTTACACTTTAAAATAATTAGAAATACAACCATATTATGAGTTTCATAAATAGCATTCTTAAAGCCTTTGTCGGAGACAAATCCGAGAAAGATGTTAAGGCTTTACAGCCTTACTTAAACAAAATTAAAACTTTTGAAAGTAACTTAATTGCATTATCCCATGACGAATTAAGGGCGCGTACTTTTTTCTTCAAAGACCAACTGCAAGTTGCCCGTGCAGGGATTGACGCTAAAATAGCAACCCTTAAGAAAGATGTTGAAGGGATTGAAGACATTGACCAAAGAGAAGACATTTATGTAGCGATTGATGCTCTGGAAAAAGAAGCATACGATTTGTCTGAAAAAACATTACTTGAAATTCTTCCTGAAGCTTTTGCCGTGGTAAAAGAGACAGCGAGACGTTTCAAAGACAACTCAGAAATTAGAGTAACCGCAACAGCGAAAGACAGAGAGTTCTCTGGAATTAAACCTTATGTTTCTCTTGATGGAGACAGTGCCGTTTGGCAAAACAAATGGAATGCTGCAGGTAAAGAAATTACTTGGGACATGATTCACTATGACGTCCAACTGATTGGTGGAATGGTATTGCACGAAGGAAAAATTGCAGAGATGCAAACGGGTGAAGGAAAAACATTAGTGGCAACCTTGCCATTATACCTGAACGCTTTGACCGGAAACGGAGTGCACTTGGTTACTGTCAATGACTATTTGGCTAAACGTGATAGTACTTGGAAAGCGCCTTTGTTTGAATTCCACGGAATGACTGTTGATTGTATCGATAATCACCAACCAAGTTCTGAAGGACGTAAAGCCGCTTACAATGCGGACATCACTTACGGAACGAACAATGAATTCGGTTTTGATTATTTGAGAGATAACATGACCCATTCACCAAATGATTTGGTTCAAAGGAAACACAATTATGCGATTGTCGATGAGGTCGATTCCGTATTGATTGATGATGCCAGAACTCCATTAATCATATCCGGTCCGGTACCGCAAGGAGACCGTCACGAGTTTAATGAGTTGAAACCAAAAATTGAAAACTTGGTTAGTCTTCAACGTCAGTTGGCAAACGGATTTTTATCTGAGGCAAAAAAACTGATAAAAGAAGGAAACACTAAAGAAGGAGGTTTCTTGCTTTTGAGAGCCTATAGAAGTTTACCAAAAAACAAAGCGCTGATCAAGTTTTTGAGTGAGGAAGGAATCAGACAACTTCTTCAAAAAACGGAAAACCAATACATGCAAGACAACAATCGCGAAATGCACAAGATTGACGAGGCCTTGTATTTTGTTATTGAAGAAAAAAACAATCAGGTTGAGTTGACCGACAATGGAATCCAATTCCTTTCGGGAGACACAGACCCTGACTTTTTCGTCCTTCCGGATATCGGAACTGAAATTGCCTCTATCGAAAAGAAAAAATTAGAGAAAGACGCCGAGGCTGAGGAAAAAGAAAAATTATTCCAAGACTTCGGAATAAAAAGCGAACGTATCCACACCTTGACCCAACTTTTGAAAGCGTATAGCCTTTTCGAAAAAGATACTGAATATGTAATCATGGACAACAAAATCATGATTGTCGATGAGCAAACAGGACGTATCATGGATGGTCGTCGTTATTCTGACGGATTGCACCAGGCTATCGAGGCTAAGGAAAACGTGAAAATCGAGGCTGCAACCCAAACATTTGCCACGGTAACTTTACAGAATTATTTCAGAATGTACAACAAGTTGGCCGGTATGACAGGAACTGCGGTTACTGAGGCTGGCGAGTTATGGCAGATATACAAATTGGATGTAGTGGAAATTCCTACTAACAGACCAATGGCAAGACAAGACAAGGAGGATTTCATCTATAAAACGACTCGTGAAAAATTCAACGCCGTAATTGAGGATGTAACGGCATTGTCAAGCGCGGGAAGACCGGTTCTTATTGGAACGACTTCAGTTGAAATTTCGGAATTGTTAAGCCGAATGTTAAAAATGAGAGGTGTTGCGCACAATGTATTGAATGCAAAAATGCACAAACAGGAAGCTCAAATTGTAGAAGAGGCAGGAAAATCTGGAGTGGTTACAATTGCCACCAACATGGCCGGTCGTGGAACGGATATAAAATTGTCTCCAGAAGTGAAAGCAGCGGGCGGACTTGCGATTGTAGGTACGGAACGTCACGATTCTCGTCGTGTAGACAGACAGTTGAGAGGTCGTGCCGGTCGTCAAGGAGACCCAGGAAGTTCTCAGTTTTATGTTTCCCTTGAAGACAACCTAATGCGTTTGTTTGGTTCTGAAAGAGTGGCCAAAGTAATGGACAGAATGGGACTCGAAGAAGGAGAAGTTATCCAACATTCAATGATGACCAAATCCATCGAACGTGCACAGAAAAAAGTGGAGGAAAACAACTTTGGTGTACGTAAACGTTTATTGGAGTATGATGATGTGATGAACGCACAACGTGAAGTGGTGTACAAACGTCGTCGCCATGCCCTGTTTGGAGAACGTTTGAAACTGGACATCGCTAACATGTTATATGACACTTGCGAACTTATCGTACAAGACACAAAAGCGACCAACGATTTCAAAAACTTCGAATTTGATCTTATTCGTTACTTCTCTATCACTTCTCCAGTTTCGGAAAGCGATTTCTTGAAATCGACTGAAATAGAATTGACTGGAAAAGTATACAAAGAAGCTTTAAAATATTACAACGAGAAAACGGAACGCAGTGCAAGAGAGGCTTTCCCAATCATCAAAAACATATACGAAGACAAAAACAACCAGTTCGAACGCATCGTAGTTCCATTTACCGATGGTGTGAAATCATTGAGCGTGGTGACTGATTTGAAGAAAGCATACGAAACTGAGGGTAAACAATTGGTTGCCGATTTTGAGAAAAATATCACCTTGTCAATCGTGGATGAAGCTTGGAAAAAGCATTTACGCAAAATGGACGAATTGAAACAATCAGTTCAACTGGCCGTTCACGAACAAAAAGATCCTTTGCTAATTTACAAATTTGAGGCTTTCAATTTATTCAACGGTATGTTGAATGGTGTGAACAAAGAGGTGATTTCATTCCTTTTCAAAGGGGATTTGCCGCAACAAAGCGCTCCAATCGAAGAAGCCAGAGAGGTTGTGCGTCAGAAAGAAGACTATAAAACTTCGAAAGACGAAATTCCTAACAGTGAAGCGGATAACCGCGAAGCAGGACAAACTCAGCAACGTCAGGTTACAGAAACTATCGTGAGAGAGATGCCGAAAATCAACCGTAATGACAACGTTACGATTCAAAACGTGGCTAACGGACAAATTCAAGAAATGAAATACAAAAAAGCCGAAAGCTTAGTAGCCTCAGGCCAATGGGTCATCGTTAAAGAATAATTTCTTATAACAGATACAATCCCGCTCAATATTAAATTCCCCAATTACGAAAGTAGTTGGGGAATTTTTTTATCCTGAATTCAGGAGCTATTCCCGCCATTCGTTGTAAGCTATTTGGCTCAAACCCTTTTTTTTCCAGGCGCTGGCAGGAGCTTCCTTCGGTCGCTCTGCCGCCACCATAAAAAGCGGTTTGCGCCAGCATAGGCTTTTCACTACTCTAGGGGCTAAAAATTTGTGCTATTAGAATATGATTGTGGTTTCCCATAACAATCCATAACAAAAAGAATTCATCTTTGAGGACAAGTTAATTATCAAAACAAAATTAGTCAGTATTTACGGTTAATTAATTTATATATTTGAGAATAGATATTGTGTGAACTATAGTCAGATCTATCTGCCCTAAATTGGGGTGATAGATCTCATTTTATCAGACATACTAGTTGTCTGCTAGTTTACAAGAAAAATGTACGTTTAAAAGAAAACCCAAATTTTATTCGAAATAGTTTCAAATGGAAGGAAAAATAAAAATAACATTCAAAAACAGAAACGAAATTACAATGGGTTCTCCATATAATTTAGCAGAAATAGAAATTAGTGGAATTGAATTAAATCTGCCAAAATTTAGTTGGCAAGATAAATATGCAATTTCAAAAAATAAAAAATTCATTACATTAGTTTATTTTGATTTCGTAGAAAATGAACCGGGATTTAAAATATACATAATCGACCTTGAAAAAGGAAAATCAAAAAGTTCAAAACGTTTGATTGGACTTTTAAATAAAATCGAAATTGAAAACGATACTATTAAACTAAATAAATTTTTATACAGTAAAACTAAATCAGAATATGGCAAATTATGCTGTAATTTTGATGAAGAATTGAAATTAGAATATTGAATATAAAACCAGCGCACAACAGCGGTTTTGCCGGATTTGGGTATTCGGCTTAATTTGAAATTGGTTTTATACTTAAAATAAAAGTGATAATCCGCAAGATTAATCTGAATTTAATCCCAAAACCCGAGCAAAGCCGCAAGGACGTTAGCAAGTATTTAATGAAATTAAATTATGAATATGGACGAAAAGAAATCGACGATCTCTAAAATTTGGAATAAAGCACCTTTAATCATAAGATCAATTATTTTAGGATTTACAATAAGTACAATAGGTGTATTAACTTGGTCAGTATTAGCGACTTTTGTACCATTGCCTTGGTCATTTATATTAATGATGGCATTTTTATGGTTTTACATTAAATATTTAAGTGGCTCATGGAATCCAAAGCACACGAAGCTATTCAGAAAGCAGAATTTTAGAAACCCAAAACTTTCATTGAATGCATGGTTTTTATCAATAGTTGGTATTACACTTATTGTATTAATAGAACAGTCAGGTCTGATAGTAACTTTTCGTTTAATGGAATTCCCTGCAGAAAGGTTTTCTCGGGAGTATAGTTTCCTTGAAAATGTTCCCGCATGGGCTGCTTGGTTGGTAGTTATTATGATTTCTGCTGTTGCAGGTATTTGTGAAGAAATTGGATTTAGAGGATACATGCAGGTTCCATTAGAAAAAAAATATGGACCATTAATGGCAATTTCAATTGGTTCAATAATTTTTGTAATAGTGCATCTTCATCAAGCTTGGTCTGGTCCAATTATTTTTCAAATTTTCTTTATAAGTGTATTGTTTGGTTCAATTGCATATTACTCCAATTCTTTAATACCAGGAATAATTGCACATTTTATTATGGATATATGCAATTTTTCGTTTTGGTGGTCAAAACTGGGACATCAATTTGACAAAAAAACGATCTTGGAAACAGGAATTGATTATCACTTCATAATTTGGAATGGTACATTCTTGATTAGCATTGGATTGTTTATTTATGTAATGTCAAGATTGAAATCTATTAAAAATAATATCCGACTAGATATTAAAACACCTGCTAACAATGTATAAAAATAATAGCCGTGATAGTTGTAATTTCAAGGGCTGTAGACCGCTTCAGCTTACTTGTAACTTGACAAGAAAGTGACACGCAGTCAGCTACTATTCTTATATTCACCGTTAGCAGTCAGGCTAGCAATAATAATTAGAGATTTAACTTACTAAAAAAACATGGAAAATCAACATATATTTTCAAGAAGAGTTTTGGTGAAAAGTTCAATTCTAGGGCTTTTGACTTTGCCTATTCATAATGTACTTTATGCAAAAAACATTTTTAACATTGATGAGAGTACTACTAATGAAATAAAACAACCCAAACGTTATCCGGCAATTGATGATGAAATAACAAACGAAGTGGTTGGAGTTTCACATTTTAATTTGGACAGGTTAAAAGAGCTTGTCAATAGAAGACCTGAATTGGCTCGTGCTACTTGGGATTGGGGCTTTGGCGATTGGGAAACTGCTATAGGTGCGGCATCGCATGTAGGTAGAAAAGACATCGTCGACTACTTAATTTCAAGGGGGGCAAGACCAGATATTTTCACTTTTGCCATGTTGGGGGCACATGATACGGTAAAATCTATGATTGAATTTATGCCTGGATTACAACGAACATCGGGTCCACATGGCATTAGTTTACTCCAACACGCCAAAAACGGGGACAGTCAATCAAAGAATTCAATCCAATTAATTGATTATTTAACCGCTTTGGGCGATGCTGATAGCCTAAAATACCAAGGCATAGACGAGGCCGAAAAACAAAAATATGCTGCCGATTACAAATATGGGGAGGGTGAATTTGATGGCTTTTCTGTAAAAGTGAATAGCCAAAAAAAGCTTTTGTTTGGCAAACTCGGAAAGTTTGGTGGCTCGCTATTGAAAATTGGCGACCATACATTTACCTATAATGGTGCCCCTTCGGTCGAAATTTCTTTTCAATTTGAGAACGAGAAAATTGTTTCACTAACAGTTAAAGAGCCTGAATTGACTTTGATTGCAAAAAGAATATGAAAATGAACAAACAAGCCCGAACCGCTAACAGCGCTTTGGCAAAATGGACCGGTTTTGTGCTAAATTGAACATTCGGAATTCTAATAAACATTTGTTCTAAACTGAACATTTGTGCTTCTAATTCCGTCACTTCGCCAAGCCGCAAACCGTTGTACGAAAGCTTAAAAAAACTC
>NZ_DATBVQ010000077.1:0-9444 GCF_036515215.1 Flavobacterium sp. | reverse complement strand
AACCAACGATATTATTCTTTTCAGCCGCCACGAAATGCCACGATTTTTCGTCGTTCATTTCCCAAGCGTGATCCGGAACACCTATTGGTCGCAGTAAAATTTTGTTTCGCACTTCCCTTTCTGATTGGTATAGGGCATGCTTTGTGTCAATCAATTGTATCGAAATCATTGCGTTTTTTATTTAGCGGATGCTTTATTTATTTCTTTTTAATCATTTTTTTAAAAAGGGAAACGATAATCAAGGCTATTGTGCCGCCAATCAAGCCGACGATGAATTCTTTTAAAACATCGGGCAAGCTGTCTAAAAAATGATGCAAGAATTCGATGTTATGAACGAATATTCCGCCAGCCACCAGTAATAATGCAATTGTGCCTACAAATGATAATATTTTGATGACTTGTGGCAATGCATTAATCAATAGGCCTCCCGTAAATTTTGCTATAGAATTGTTTCTGTTTTTCAAAGTAAGCCCTAAATCATCCATTCTCACAATAAGTGCCACGATTCCGTAAACACCGACCGTTGCCAAGAAAGCAATAAAAGTTACCACAAGACTTTGGTTTAAAATTGGTTGTCCCAGTACGGTGCCCAATGCAATTATCACTATTTCTATTGATAATATGAAATCGGTTACAATAGCTGATTTTATTTTGTCCTTTTCAAGTAGCAATATCTCCGCTTCGGTCAGAGGTTTAATTTCGATTCTGGTTTCTGTGGGATTATGGGGGACTAGGTATTCGTGTATTTTTTCGGCCCCTTCATAGGCTAGATAAATCGCGCCGAGCACCAGTATTATGGTGACGACCCAAGGCACAAAAGCGCTCAACAGAAAAGCCAAAGGCAGAATGATTAATTTATTTAAAAAGGAGCCTTTTGTAATCGCCCATAAAACCGGGATTTCTCTCGAGGAAACGAATCCGGAAGCCTTCTCGGCATTAACGGCCAAATCATCACCTAAAATGCCGGCTGTTTTTTTTGTGGCAACTTTACTCAAAACGGCAACGTCATCCATAAGCGCTGCAATATCATCTAATAGGGCAAAAAATCCTGAGGCCATATATTTGTTTTTTTGTTTGTAATTTTTGGGGTAAGATCTTCTTTTTTACCGGAATGGTTTCTGGAGGGGATCAAGTTTTTTTAATAAAAAACACAAATGTCTTTCAGTTCTTTTCGTTTTATATCCGGAACCCAGCATTCCTCTGCGGGATAACCCACGGGAATTAACAAAAAGGGCTTTTCGTTTTCGGGACGGTTCAGCGTTTTGCTTAGGAAATTCATTGGGCTGGGAGTATGGGGCAAAGCGACCAATCCTGCATTGTGAATGGCGGCCAACAAAAATCCTGTAGCCAAACCGACGCTTTCCTGAACATAATAATTATTTTTCTTTTTTCCCTCGTTGCCAAATTCATAGATGCGCCTAAAAACGATTATCAGGTAAGGGGCCGTTTCCAAAAAAGGCTTGTGCCAGTCCGTCCCCAATGGTTTTAAGTCTTCCAGCCAATCGCTCGACATCCGGGATTCGTAACTTTCCAATTCCTCCTCTTCGGCGGCGATGCGTATCTGTTTTTTGACTTCGGGATTTGAAACCACACAAAAGGTCCAGGGTTGTTTGTGTGCACCGGAAGGGGCCGTTGAAGCGGTTTTTACCAAGTCCTCGATTACTTGGCGCGGAACTGCTCTGTCTGAGAATTCCCGAACAGAACGGCGGTTGTCCATAAAATCGTAAAAGGATTTGGAGCGCTCCAGCATTTCCTGGTCCGTCAATATGGGTTTGCTATAGGAGATATATGGGTATTCTTCAATATATTTTTTATCTGGCATTTTGAATAAATTTGGACTTTTGCTAGACCCAAATATAATTAAATTATTGGTGTTTCCTTAGTTCATTTCCGTTATACATTTGGTTCGTTATTTGAATTTTGCGGCTGCAAATTTTCATTCACCCGATTCAAAATCAGAACAGGATTTCGAGATTGGAATTAGTCTAGTCCTCTTTTAGGAATTCGAATAACTCATTATCCTGGATAAGCGTCACTTTGGAACAATGCGACAAGTGCGAAAAGGCAAAATATTTTTTGGCATCGAAGAAACCAATACTGCACATTCTGAATTTCCCGCTACATTCTAGGATGCCTTCCGATGAATATCGGTTTACTAGATACCTATGGTCAATTGGCTGCAAGCAGAACCAAGCCCCCGCAACTTCGCCTGCTAACCATTGGCTGTCCTGTGGAATATTTTCAGGTATTGGCGGTGCAGGAAGCGTGCCCTTTACAGTTTCTTTGGTGTATAATGTGTTAATGTGACGAAGCCGTTTTTCTCGATTTTCAGTTTCGGCATTTTCAGGGATGATGATTTTATCCGAAAGAAAGTTAACATTGGTTATTGGCATTGGCTTGAATGGCCATAAAAAGCGGAGCTTAAAACTATATTTTAGTGCGGGCGCTCCCGCCAAAATACCGTTTCTCACAAATCGGCAACAATTAATACCGTTAATCACGAACGGACCAAAAGGAATGGCGTCCCTACTTTGCAGTTCTTTAATCTTGGATTTCGAAGAGTCAATATTGACGGGGCAATAGGAGGCGTACAAAGGTCCGGTACCGAAAGTAGTTTCGTTGTTCTGTATTTCGTTCAATAGTTCCTTAATATTGGCAATTTTATCGTCGGTGAACTTGGCCTTGGCATGTATTTTAAGATTTACGTCGGTAGAAATGTCCCTAATCCGACCGTGCTGATAAGGAGCATGGTATCGCCCGCAATCAAAATAAGAGCAATTGCCTGAGGTAGCGTCAACCAATACCAATGAAGCGTGGCCCACTTTGTACTGGTAGTTTTTGTTATGACCTATCCAACGCATCGGGGCATCATACCAAGAACCCGGCTGCTTACCGGTGAATTCCGGCCATGCGATTGCAATTGCCATTCCATTGTAGCTGCTCATCTTGAACGATTTTAAGTTTGTTTACTTCTTTTTTCAATCGGCATTGTCCTAAAAATAATATCCCAAAGCGGGGTGGTCACACCATAAGCCTCGCGATCATTCTTGAAATGGTGAATGTTATGGTGCTGCCACAGAAACCGGAATACGTTTTTTGGAGGCCGTCTGGTGTGAATCAGGTAATGGACATAGAGATAGAAAGAATATCCCAAAAGAAATCCGGGAAAAAAGAAATAGGCATAATTCCCCATCACCAACCAAAAAATGGAGAAGAATAATGCCGCTAGCGTTATGGACAATGGAAGCGGCATAGCAAGACGCTGCTTGTCGCTGGGAGTCGCATGGTGGATTCCGTGCATCTTGAACTGCCATTCTTGTTCATTTGTATAGTCACCGGAATGGAAAACGAAACGATGAATCAGGTATTCGGCAAGGGTGAAAAATAAAATTCCCAAAAGTAAGATCGCAAACATTAAAATCAATTTCAATTCATGAAAAATTGCCCCGTAGACGAATACGGTCACGGATATAAGCGCCAAAATCGTGATTACAACCGCGGAATTCGTCCGTGTCAATTTTTCCAATAATGGATTGTCAAAAAGTTGAATGTTCTTTTTCGGATTTTTCATGTTTATCAATTTTAATTGACTTTCAACTCCTTTTGCATCATGTGGCCTGATTCTTTTTGCTATTGTTTTTTCTGAAAACTCACCATCCAGTTAATACCGAATTTGTCCGTGAACATTCCAAAATAAGCGTCCCAAAAAGTGTTATCCATAGGCATTGTGACTTTTCCGCCCTCTGATAATGCCCCGAATAATTTGTCAGCTTCTTCTTTGCTTTCGGAATCGATGGAAAGTGAAAAATTGTTCCCGAAAATCGTTTTATTTCCAAATCCTTCGATGTAATCATTGCCCATTAGACTGGTTTCTTTGCTTATTGGCAACGAGATATGCATTATTTTTTCAGCATCCTGCGCAGAAAATTTTCTGCCGTCCTTTGAAGGCATCTCTTTATACTTTCCAACGTAGGAGTATTCGCCTCCAAACACGGATTTGTAAAAATCAAAAGCTTCCTTACAATTGCCGTTAAATACCAAATCCGTATTTATTGTTGCCATGGTCAGTTGTGTTTAATTCTATAAGTATTTTGGGTTTTTATCGAAAATCTAAATTCAAGAGGACATCTCTTTGATGACCAAATGTCTTTTGTACCAGCTAATGGCTAGATTCGCTACTTCCAATAACTTTCCGGGTTCCTCAAAAAGATGGGTCGCTCCGGGAACGATTTTCATCTCTTTCACTGAGCGCAACTCATCAAAGGCCATTTTGTTCATCCCTATGACGGGAACATCCATCCCGCCCACGATCAATAGGGTAGGCGCCGTCACCTGACGCAAGGCGCTCAGGGCCAAATCAGGCCTGCCGCCACGCGAAACAACCGCTTTGATGGTTTCCCCGAAATAGGCTGCCGCCCGCAGTGCCGATGCCGCGCCGGTGCTTGCTCCAAAATACCCGATAGGCAAGCCTTTGACCTCGTCGTATTCCATAAGCCATTCTGTGGTTTCTATCAAACGGCTAACCAGCAGGTCAATGTTGAATCTGTTTTCGTAAATCTGGTCTTCTTCCTCGGTAAGCAGGTCAAATAATAGCGTTCCTATGTTTTGCTTCTGTATCAATTCGGCAACCATTCTGTTTCTGGTGCTGAATCTGCTGCTGCCGCTGCCGTGCGAAAAAACAACAATCCCGGTTGCGTTTTCAGGAATTACCAGGTCCCCCTTCAGTGTGACGGAAGTTAAAGGGATGTCTATTTCTAATTTTTTCATCTTGAAAAGTTTTAAAAAATGATACTTCATCACCGTTTTTACTCAATTGGGTTGGGCACGTTCAGCATTCGCATTACTTCATCATCTTCCACTTGGTAAAAGTTCTCGTAAAAGCCACCCACGCCCCTGAAATGTATGGAGGCAATGAGATAGACAAATTCATCCGTGTTTTCCTCGAAGGTTTTTACTGTGTCATAGGGTAAAACTGGAACCGCAACGATGATTTTTGCCGGTTTTTTTTTCCGCAACATCGCCAGAGTTACTAATAAGGTGTTTCCGGTTGCTATCCCATCATCCACAACGATGACATTTTTGCCCGCAAGTTCTATGGGGTCGCGGTCACCTCTGTACAGTTTGTATTTTTCCTGCAACAGTTCCCGTAATCGAATGGTTTCCTTTTCTATGTATTCTTTAGGGACGTCAGGGTGTTGGTCGATTATCGCCGAATCCAGGGATACGGCACCGATGGCAAATTCTTTATTGAAGGGATGCCCGATTTTTTTGGAGAGTACAATGTCTAATGGGAGATGGAGCCTTTTGGCTATCTCGTGACCAATGGGCACGCCGCCTCTTGGTACTGCAAGAACAACCGAATTGCTGTCCTGATATTTTTTTAATTTCTCGGAAAGCAAAAAACCCGCCTCCATTCTGTCTTTTAAGATCTCGTTATACATGACTCTAAGTTTTATTTGAAAATAAGACAACTACTATCATAAAGGTACTGATTTTCAGATAGTTTGAATAGTAATTTCTAAACTTATTTAATTTTTTCAGTCGAAATTGCTATAAAAAAAAGCGTATTTTTTCGCATCGTTTTTAACAACTAAAAACTATTCCTACAAAGGTTGCTTTAGCTGCTTCTATATTTTTTGAAAAACCATACTTTCAGTAGGTCCGTTCGGAGCTCTGTGGAGGGCCTTTTAAACCCAGTGAGTTGCGTTATTTCTGTTTTAATGCGCATTAAAGGCAATCCGCCTCAATTATTTGAGATTTATTAAATAATTTATTTTACATTTGTTTAATAAATTATAATAAATCATGAACAATGTAAAAAATGTTTTTAGCATTAAAGATCTCGAAAATCTTTCAGGCATAAAGGCACATACGATACGGATTTGGGAAAAACGATACAATGTACTGAAACCCATGCGTACGGATACAAATATTCGGCTGTATGATTTAGCCAGTTTGCAAAAACTGTTAAATATCGTTTTGTTACATGATTACGGATACAAGATTTCTAAAATCGCATCCTATTCTGAAGATAAAATCCCTTCGCTCGTTAGAGAAATAATATCTTCTAAAAATTCCAAAAATCACGCTATTAGTGCTTTTAAGATGGCAATGATGAACTATGACGAGGAATTGTTTCTCAATACCTACAATTGGTTAATTGCGGAAAAGTCATTCAAGGAGGTATTTCACGAGGTATTTATACCTTTATTGGAAGAGCTGGGTTTATTATGGCAAACGGATACGATCACACCTGCTCACGAACATTTCATCAGTTATTTAATTAAGCAAAAATTATTGACAAACACGGAAAAACTGCAGGTTTTAAAACGAACAAAATTTGACACCGTTTTTGTGCTTTCGCTTCCAATGAATGAAATTCATGAATTAGGTTTAATGTATTTGAATTATGAAATTTTGTTGCATGGATACAAGTCGATTTATCTCGGCGAAAGCATGCCAATTGATAATTTGAAAGATGTAAAAAAACATTTCCCCTCCATAATATTCGTTTCCTATCTTACTGTTCAGCCTGAAAGAGATGTCATTAATGAGTATGTCGGAAAAATGGCAGAAGAACTGCTTGACGAAAACACGGAATTATGGTATTTAGGCAGACTGGCCGGGGATATTGAAAGAAAAGGGATTTCAGATAAGATCTCCATTTTTGATTCGATAACGGAATTAGTGGAGAAATTGTAGTTTTTGTTTAAACAATTTGTATATTTGCTAAACAAATGAAAAAGAAAATTAGAATTATTGGCTCGGGGTTTTCGGCATTGTCCGCTTCATGCTATCTGGCTAAGAGCGGGCATGAGGTTACCGTTTTTGAAAAGAACACATCAATAGGAGGAAGAGCCCGGCAATTGAAAAAAGAGGGCTTCACATTTGATATGGGGCCTAGCTGGTACTGGATGCCTGATGTTTTCGATCGCTTCTTCGCTGATTTCGGGAAGAAAACCTCCGATTATTATGAGCTCATAAAACTGTCGCCGGCTTATCGGGTTTATTTTGGCGAAAATGAATTTATTGCCATCGCCGATAATTTGGCGGAAATCGAGGCCACTTTTGAATCGATTGAGAAAGGAAGCGGAAAAGTTCTCCATGAATTCATCATCGAGGCCAAGAGCAATTACGATATCGCAATCAAGGATTTGGTTTATCGCCCTGGTGTTTCGGCATTAGAACTTGTGACCGTGGAGACCACTAAAAAATTAGGACAATTTTTCAGCAATATAAGTCGTGACGTTCGCAAAAAATTTAAAAACGAAAGGTTAATCCAAATTTTGGAGTTTCCCGTTTTGTTTCTTGGGGCAAAACCGTCAGATACGCCTTCGTTCTACAGTTTTATGAATTATGCCGATTTTGGTTTGGGAACCTGGCATCCCAAGACGGGAATGTTTGACGTGGTTCGTGCGATGGAAAACTTAGCGAGAGAATTGGGTGTGATATTCCATACCAATTCAAACATTGAAAAAATAATTGTAGAAGGAAAAATGGCTAAGGCGATAGTCGTTAATGGAGAAACCATATTTTCAGATATCATATTGAGTGGGGCCGACTACCATCATACGGAAACCTTATTGGATATCAAGCATAGGGCTTATTCAGAAGAATACTGGGAAAGCCGTGTATTTGCACCGTCGTCTTTATTGTTTTATGTGGGTTTTGACAGGAAAATTGAAAATATCTCGCATCATGCCTTGTTTTTTGATGTTGATTTTTATCAGCATGCAAAAGATATTTATGATGATCCGCAGTGGCCAAAGGAACCATTGTTTTATGCCAATTTTCCGTCTTTGACCGATAAAACTGCCGCGCCAGAAGGTATGGAATCAGGGTTTTTTCTCATTCCATTGGCTCCCGGGATTAATGATACGGAAGAGTTAAGAGAGGAATATTTTAATAAAATTATAGATCGTTTTGAGGTTTTAACGCAACAAAGTATAAAAAAGAATATTATCTTTAAGTTGTCATTTTGTAAAAACGACTTTGTTAAAGAATATAATTCTTACAAAGGGAATGCATATGGAATGGCGAACACTTTGATGCAAACCGCTTTTTTAAGACCCAAACTAAAAAGCAAAAAGGTTAGTAATTTATATTTCACCGGACAATTGACCGTGCCGGGACCTGGTGTCCCTCCCGCACTAATATCAGGAAAATTAGTGTCAGATTTGATAAACAAGCAATTTTTAGAGCAATAATTATGAAGCAATTATTTGACGATGTATCTTTCAAATGCAGTAAAATAGTCACTAAAAACTACAGTACTTCATTCTCATTGGCAGTATATATGCTTTCGCCAAGTATCAGGGATGCGATTTATAGCGTGTATGGATTTGTTCGTTTTGCCGATGAAATTGTAGATTCATTTCATGGTTACGACAAAGAGGATTTGATTAATGATTTTGAAAAAGAGTATTACAAGGGAATTGACAGGGGCATAAGCTTGAATCCCATCTTGAACTCTTTTCAGCAAACGGTAAAAAAATATAACATTACCGATGACATGATTCAGTCTTTTTTGAAAAGCATGAAATTGGATTTAATCAAATCAGATTACAACAGTAGGGCGGAATATGACGATTATATTTACGGTTCAGCTGATGTTGTGGGTTTGATGTGTCTGAAGGTTTTTGTGGATGGGAATGATCAAAAATATAATCAGTTAAAAGACGAAGCCATGCGTTTGGGTTCTGCCTTTCAGAAAGTTAATTTCTTACGTGATCTTAAAGATGATAATTTGATACTAAACAGGAATTATTTTCCTGGAGTGGACTTAAACTCCTTCGATGAAAAAGCTAAAAAGGCCATTATAAATGAAATCGAAGAGGATTTTAGAGTTGCCTACCAGGGAATCCTGAAACTGCCTATCGAAGCTAAATTTGGCGTTTATACCGCATTTGTCTACTATAAAAAGCTTTTGAAAAAGCTAGAAAACACGCCTTGCCACGAAATTGGGAACGAAAGGATACGGGTTTCCAATTACACTAAAGCGGGATTACTGGCGCAGTCTTTCGTGACCTACAAATTGAGATTGGTTTAAGAAATGCACTTATTTTTAAAATGTATATTTGTAAATAAATAAAAAACAATGATTTCCTTTTTAATATTTTTAAGCGTCTTCCTTTTCATGGAATGCGTGACTTGGATGACTCACAAGTACGTTATGCACGGATCGATGTGGTATTTCCATTCCGATCATCACCAACCCAAATATGCCAACGTTTTCGAACGAAACGATATCTTTTTTGTGATTTTCGCAGCACCCAGCATCGCTCTTTTTTACTTTGGCGTACAGGGCGGCATGAACTATCTGTTTTTCATCGGACTCGGGATCACATTTTACGGATTTTGTTATTTCATGATACATGATGTCCTGATTCACCAGCGGTTTAAGTGGTTCAAAAACACCAATAACAAGTACTTGATCGGCTTTCG
>NZ_DATBVQ010000076.1:0-25376 GCF_036515215.1 Flavobacterium sp. | reverse complement strand
GAAGCTAAAAACCAATGGTTGCAAAATAAAAGTAATCAGTAGAGCCGAAAAAATACCGATTACAGAAATCATGGAAATGGATTTCAAAGCGGGATGTTTTGCAAACACCAAAACTCCAATTCCCAAAAGTGTTGTCGCTACCGACAATAAAATAGATGTTCTATATGAAGCTAATTGTTTATTCCCAAACGTATGCTCTTTTTGCAAAGCCGAAGTCATAAAGATGCTATAATCAACTCCAATCCCAAAAACCAAGGTGCAAACGATAATGTTTACCACGTTAAATTGCAAGTCGAACATTCCCATTATTCCGGTGGTGAATATCCAACTGATCATTATTGGGATTATGCTGACAATTACCAACTCAATTTTTCTAAAAGCAAAAAAGAGAATTAAAAATACTGCGATAAACGAGTAATTCACAAGGTCCTCAAAATTGGTTTTCAACGTCCCAAGAAAGGTTTCATTGGTCTCTTGCCTATCAATGACAACAATGTTTTCCTGTTCCTTAATTTTGTTTACAAAGGCATCTCTTTTATTTATCGGAACTTTGACAAGAGTAGAAACCGTAAAAAACCCGTTTTTTTGAGCTACAAACTCTTCCAGAAAAAAGGATTTTACTTTAGCATATTCACTGAAAGGAATTGGCTTGAATTCTTTATCTAAAGTTTCATAAAATTTCGAAAAGGAACTGGCTTTGAAACCAAATGTACTTCCGTTCGCGATGAGTTGATTTTTAAGTTCCAATTTTTTTTGGCTATTCCAAAAAGTATTCCATTCTTGAATTTTTTGCTTTTGCATTGCTTCAGAAAATACAATCCCACCAATAGAACTGAAAGTCTGGATTTGACCACTGTTTTTTTCTTTTTCTAATGCTGTAAAAAGAGTATTGTTATTATTTAAAACCTCTTCGTAACTCTTGCCATAGACGGCCAAATAAATAGATTTTGAAGAAATCGCTGTAATGTTTTCGAGTTCTTTTTCCGCCTTCTTCAATTCTGGAGTCATGAAATTTATCGCCGAAAGATCATTATTGAAAGTAACTTTAGAATAAGTAAAAAAGGAGATTACCAAAAGAAGCAATACCGAGCCGACAAGAAATTTGCTTTTATGATACGAATAGCCTCCCAGTTTATCTATGATATTGTTCTTCGGGATTAAAACTTTATTTTTTGTTCCGTATAACAACGGAATAAGAACTAACGAAAACAAAGTCGTGGAAATCACACTCAAAGAAGCAAAAATACCCAAGTCTTTCAACGCTTCCGACTTTATAAAAAACAAACATAGAAAGGTAATTGCCGTTGTGATTCCGCATAATAGAAGCGGCTTTGTAATGTCTTTATAAAGTAGTTTTACGTTTTTATTGTTTCTTAAATGCGTCAGCACATAAATGGAATAATCGGTGGTTTCACCAAGCAAAATAGAACTAATCCCAAGTGAAATGGCCGAAATGGTGCCTTTCCAAAAATACAAAACGGATAAAGCGAACAATGCCCCAAATAACGAGGGAATAAAAATAATTATCGGCGTCAATACACTTCTGTAAAAGTAAATAAGAATAAGCATCAAGCTTATAGCTGCAAATATGGCGGTATTCTGAACGTCCGCTTTTATTTGGGTCGCATTTGCAACAGCGACCGGCGTTGAACCAAAATAACTCATTGCAACTTTATCAGTAAATCTGGCATTCAAACTTTCCTTTATAGCATTCAGTTTTCCAATAAAAAGGGTGTTTTTATCCGTTTCGTTAGCAGACAATTTAGGAGTTATGAAAAGGAGAATGTTTTTCTTGTCTTTGGTCATCACATATCCATTGTTCAATTCAAAATCATCACCAACACCAAGTTGCTGCAACTTTTTTAAAGCTATGAATGAAATCCCAAGCGGATCCTGAAGAATGAAATCTTTAGAAACGATTCCCGTAGGGGATATTAGTGTTTTATAGTTTCCTTCGACAATTTCAGCGATACTGTCTTTCTGAATTCTATTCTGGATGGTTGCATAATCCTCTTTGTCTAGGAAAAGAGGCAAATTATCATTGACAAAATCAAATGTTTCTTGGATATTTTCATCGGCAATCTTCCCTTGAATTTTTCCAATGTATGATGCACAATTTGCGTTTATACTATCCAGAAAAACGTTTGCATATTGTGTTAAATCTTCGGGGGAACCGTTTTGTTTGCTAGTGATTATTATGGCGATTTTATCCGCAAAGTCAACTTGTTCCAGTACTTTAGAAGTAACACTCGATTGGTCGTTTGAAGGTATTAATTGATTTATATTTTCTTGAAAAGTAATCTTGGAAGCAAAAAACCCGAATATCAAAAGCATCGAAAATAAAATTCCAAAAAAAGTGAATTTGTATTTATTGGCAAACGTATGGACCGTAACTAAAAAGTTATGCATTCTTTATTTTTTTATTTTTAATTGTACTAAAAACAGTCATTAAGACGTAACCCAAGAGGCCGAAGGTGATTGCCATTATTGTAGCCAATAAAAAACTGCCCACGATATATTGACCAATATTGTTTTTAATATCAGTAAAAGTAATCGATTTATCTAAAAATATGGGCGTGTCAGAATGAATAAAATTACCGCCTAGTGTCAATGACCCATATATTATAAGAGGAATCATAGGTGGAAAACTAATATTCGAAAAGGCAAACGAAATGGCCTTATTTAGTTTTAACACAACTGCCAAAAATAAAACCGTAACTGTCTGAAAGCCCCAGAAAGGCGAAATCCCAATAAAAACCCCTAAAGCAATTGAGAGTGATTTCTTTAAATTGCTGTCATTCCCGTGCAAAATGTTCTCGATCAGGAATTTTTTAATTCCCTTCTTTTTTAGGCTACGGAAAAAATTCCTCGGCTTGATATAGGCTAATGTAATGACAACCAATACGGTATTCAAGATACTTATCCTGGTAAAATCTTTAAAAGGTCTAAAATGAGAAACCCTTTCCGTTGGGTCATATAAGACCTGAATAGGCATATTTACAACCTTAATGCCTTTCCATGCGGAACGTACGATAACCTCAATTTCAAATTCGAATTTGTTGGTGAAATATTTTTTTGGAATTTGTCGCAGCGGATACAATCTATAACCGGATTGGGTATCTTCAAGTCGGATTCCGGTTTCAAACCAAAACCAAAAATTAGAAAATTTATTCCCGAAACTACTTTTTTTAGGAACGCCTTCCTGCATCATGTTCCTACTTCCTATAATCAAGGCATCTTCTTCTTTTTCTAGTAAGTCAATAAACTTCGGAATGTCAGATGCAAAATGTTGCCCATCAGAATCTATCGTAATCGCGTAATTGTAGTTCAGTTCAATCGCTTTTTTAAAACCAGCCCGCAGCGCCAATCCTTTCCCGCTGTTTTTAGGGAAATGTATTTGAACGAGCTGAGTATAATTTTCTAGAATCTGTGCTGTTTCATCAGTGGAACCATCATTAATAATAATAATATTCGAAGTATAAAGTAAAACCGAATCTAAAACCCGTTTTAGCGTTTTGCAGTTATTATACGTGGGTACAATAACACAAACTTTCATTTGATTGATTCTATCAATTTCAGACAAAACAACTTCCATTTTAATTACTTTTTAACTTGCTATTCCACTCTTTAAAAAATTTTAGAGTGTTGTTTTTTCATAAAGACAATTCAGTTTCAATGCCACTGTATCACCAAAATAACTTGTATTCTTAACTTTTACTAAACCAGTATCAGTTGTAGTAATATCTAATTCCAACCTTAATTCTGGAGTAAGAAAAGGATTTATTAATGCCGTAAACTTAACATCAATTAGCTTTTGCATCATTAATGAGTCCCCAGTAATTTGTTCTGTCAGTTCTTTTATGATTTGCATCATGCAAACTCCAGGCATAATTGGATTGTCAGGAAAATGTCCTTTAAAAACAATATGCTTTTCATTTATTAAAATAGTTGCTCGACGTTGCGAATCGGTAATAGATTCAATTGAAAGTATTTTATAAAAATATTCTAAAAGCATAGATTCTATTTTAAGTCAAAAGTATATGTCGCCCCTATTTGATAGCCAAAATTGGTATTGACAGTTGCACTACCGTTCCTGTCATCAATTGCATCCCTTGTCCCTTTTTTAATTCTTGCTTCAAACCCAATTCCATTTGGAAAAATATAACCAATCCCGCCTGTTAAACCAAGATCAATATCTTCTCCCTTTGAGATTTCTGCTCTATATTCATTTTTGCGGTCAATTTTAAAATCATCACCAACTAGAAAGTCAAAATAAGGACCCGCTAGAATATAAAAACTCTTGTTGATATTAAATTTATTCATGGTTACAAAAGATAAATATTGCAACGAGACATCAGCATCTCTTTCTTCATAAACTGTGTTTATCTCCGTTGGAGAAACTTGGTCATAATAAAATCCCGAAACTGTTCCTTTTCCTCCTTGTCTTGAATAAATTAATTCAGGTTGCAAGGAATAAACATTAGAAAATTTAATGGTACCAAAACCACCTATATAGAAATCTGTTTTGTTTTCAAGATTAGTATCCTGTAATTTTGAAAAATTCAATCCGGCCTTAATTCCCGGTTTAAAACTTACTTGCGCTTCTGACTGTAAAACACCTAAAATTGCAAAAACTACAATAAAAAACACTTTTTTCATAATTCTAATTTGATTTTGATTGGAGATAATTAAGTTCGATTTTTAATTTGATATTCTTATGCTGTATTACAACTCTTTCAGCAAAAATATTGTTTTCTGAGTCAAAACTAATGCTAATTTTTTCCTTTGTTCTCGAAGAATGCACAATTTTGTACTGTTTCTCATTTGTTTTTGACACAAAAAGAAAGTTATACATATTCCCCTCTCTAGATTGATAAACTTCATCCGTCGTATTCTCGAACTGCTCTTCTATCAAATATTGCTTTCTTAAAAGCAATCTGAAATCATTTTTCAAAGTATTGATGAGAATCTTCCGGTCTAATTCTTCCGCAATTGAATTCACTTTAAAATCATTTTCAGAGATTTCAAAGTCCAATAATTTATTCCCAAATTCAGTTGTAAAAACGACCCGGTGCGTGGCCTCGTTTATTTTTTTTGCAATAAAAATCCCCGTTAATTCATTCCCATAAACTGATATGTTTGCTTTATAAACATAGTCTGTGTCTGAATTGGAAAAATAGGGAACGGCAACAATCTTTTTTTCTAAAGGCACTTTAGTATATCCTTTTACAACATTCGATGCGCAAGAAGATAAAACAACAACTAAAAAAAAATTAATTAGTAAAAACGGAATCGTCGATTTTCGCATTTATTGTTTTGTTTTTTAATACAATTCGGGTGTAGTCTTCGGATGATTCAATAAGTTTTACCTGCTCAACGGTTGCCTCCTCTTTGTCAAAAGTCAGCTCTATTTGTCTGATATATTTCTTTAATTTGGCATCTTTCGGAATGAATCTGGTTATATTGTTCCCCTTCGTTTTAAAATAAGAAATGGTAAATTCCTTGTCATCAAACATATCTCCACTGACGCTTCCAACAATCAGTTTGTTGATTTTACCGAACATTTTACTGTTGCCAATATCAACCGATTTCTTTTTGCCTTCATCATTTATCAAGATTTTTCCGCTTTTAAAAATAACGCTGTAACTGTACGGTCTTTTATATTGCCAAAGCAACAAACTAGGCTCTTTGAAAATCATTTTACCTGAAGTTTCAATGTCTTTCGACAAAAAATCCATGTGTTTGTATTGGACAAAATCAGTGCTTAGCGTTTTTATCTTTTTCGAAACAACCGCTACCGATTGTTTAAAGCTATTAATTTCGCTGACAGACATTTTTTGCTCCTGGGCAAATGAGGCAAGGCTAATAACAGCGGTCAGGAATACAACCAAGTAGGTTTTAATTTGCATATGCTTTAATATTTAAAAGTTGTTCTAATGAAACAACGGTATAGTTGTTTTTTTGCAGAAATTGCAATAACTGTTCCAATACGTTTACGGAATGTTTTGAAGTGTCGTGTAAAAGCACAATTCCACCTGGAGCAACACGTTTTACTATTCTATCGTAAAGCACTTTTTCATCCTTTACCACGCCATCCAGCGATCTTATGTTCCAACCGATTACTTTGTGCTTTGTGACCTCTAAAGCGCGTCTAATCGATGGATTCGTGACGCCGTAAGGCGGTCTGAATAAGTTGATTTTCTTTCCCGTGAATTTTTCAAGAAGCGCGTCGGTCTTCTTAATTTCGTCTATTAATTTTTTCTTTCGAAAAAAATCAAAAAAATGAGAATGGCTATACGAGTGATTTCCCATGATGTGACCTTCGGCAATGGTGCGCTGCGCAATCTCGGGATATTTTTCAATGTTCTTACCAATGCAAAAAAAGGCAGCTTTTACATCATACTTTTTTAATAGATTCAGGACCAACACAGTATTTTCGTTTGGGCCATCATCGAAAGTCAGCGCAATTATCTTTTCTTTTTCCTGTGGATTGCGGCATAAAGCTTTTACGTGATAATTAGACGAAACGACAAAGGAACCCCATAAAACAATCAGAAACCACAATAAAATAACTGCAATAAAATAGCCTGTCCCAATTGCTGAAAAATGGTTCACAAGAGCCATTATAATCAGAATTGAAATGAAAAGAGGCAAAATTATTTTGTTTTTTATCATTTTGAAATCAGGGTAAAACTATGATCTATTCCCTTGTATTGATTGTACAATAGGATATTTTTATATGCTGATTTTTCAACAGCGTTCACTTCTACAATTGCCGGAATTTGTTGGGTTTTTATAATTTTGGCCCCTAACCATAGTCCAAATGCCGAAGCCGTATAATATTCGCCACTCAGATGTTTGTAATAAACCTGAGGGACATTTATAAATGCAGTAGTAGCAAGATTGTCGTAATAGCAATCATATTCAACATCACCATTGTAACCAAAAACCACAGCGTCGATATCAGCAATTTCTAATCCATTCGATTTTAAAAAAGAATTCATTTTTGCTTCAAGCTGATCCACATCCATTTTATTCCAGATTTCAACATCCAAAACCTCAGCATATGTAGATTCGTTTTTTTCGCTTTCCAAAACAAAAAAAGTGGCTCCCTCACCATAAACAGCTCCTTTAGTTGTAGCGTTTAAAACTTGATAAGGTACTTCATTGTCTTTTTTTATAAAACCTGCCCTTTTAAAAAGCGAGGCGGTATAGTCGTTCATTTCGTCAATCCCACCGATTAAAATGGAGGAAGCTTCATTGTCATCGATTTGCATTTTTGCATCCAATAACGATGATTCAAATGAAACGGCACCATTTACATAAGTAAAATTATACCCTTTACAGCCTAATCCCAAAGCGATTTGTGCTCCAACAGTATTATGGGTCGACTGAATAAAAGCGGTTGGTGTCAGGAATTCTTCTTTGTTATCGAGAATTGCTTTTAGAAACTTATCCGAATCCTCAATGCAACCCAGACCGGTTCCGGTAATAATGGCATCAACATTCGTGATGTTGGCTTCTTTCATGGCAAGAGCCGCAGCTACAATTCCATTCTTCACCCCTTTTGCCATTCTTCTAATGGCCATTGGTGCAATAAAATCTTTGTAAACGGGAACCTTCAATGTGAGTACATTGTCGTTTTCATTCAATTCGGCTTCTTCCAGAAAAACAGTGTCAAATGTTTTTTGGGCTGATATGCATCCTAAACCATTTATATATGTTTTGCTCATTCGCTTTTAGAAAATATAAGAGTCGAACAGTTGCCTCCAAATCCAAAAGAATTGGACAATACATGTTCGATGTTTTTGTGCTTCAAAGTTGTTTGCGGCACTAAATTAAATTCCTCCATCGGAGTTTTAAAATTCAGATTTGGGAAAACAACATTATTCTGAATTGCCAAAACACTGTAAACTGCTTCAATTGCGGCTGCAGCAGCCAAAGTATGACCCGTAAATGGTTTTGTCGAACTAAAATCGGGCGCCTTGTCATCGCCAAAAATCCTCACTATCGCCCTTCCTTCAGACAAATCATTGTTGGGCGTAGCCGTCCCGTGGACATTGATATAGTCTATTTGTTCCGGTTTTAGATCCGCAACCTGAAATGCTTTTTGCATCGCCAAAAAGGCACCGTCCCCGTTTTCAGAAGAGGCAGTTTGGTGAAAAGCGTCATTCGCATTTCCGTAACCAGAAACCCTTGCCAACACCTTTTTATTTTCTTTCCTTACCACTTCATCCGACTCTAAGACCAAATAGGCTGCGGCTTCTCCCAAATTCAGCCCTTTTCGATCATTATCAAAAGGCATATTATAGCCATCAGATAAAATCATAAGTGTCTTGAATCCGTTGATGGTGAATTTAGTCAAAGCATCTGTTCCTCCAACAATTACTCTGTCCAATTTTCCGCTTTTTATCATGCGTGCACCAAGCATAATGGCATTAGCCGCCGAAGAACAGGCTGTGCTAACAGTAGTTACCATTCCCTCCAAGCCCAACTCATTTGCGATTTTATGGGCTACATCGCCACTATCATAACTATCGATGTATTTTAATGCTGCTTCATTTTCAAAAAATTCATTGTGTTTTTTTTCGGTCATGTCCATTCCGCCGACACTAGTCGCCGAAATCAAACCCGTTTTGTATTCATTTATGGAAGAAATTCCAGCGTTACGAATGGCCTGTTTAGCAGCAATAGCGCCCAACATTGCTGTTCTGGAGAAATTATTGTCTGGAGATAGTTGAAGTTCACCAGCCAATTGATCATTGCTTTTCTTTATTTCTCCAACTTTTATTGCATTTGAATGAACCGTCGAAATGTTTTCGATAGTTGTTATAGCCACTTTGTTATTCACTAATGAAATGAGGTTCTCCTCTACCGTATTTCCAATGGCAGAAATGATTCCCATCCCCGTTATAGCAACTCCTTTGTTCATTATAATTTTAGATTTCAATAATTATTTCAATCTATTTGCAGCAATATAAGCCGCCATAGTTTCAATAGACTGGAAAATCACTTTTCCTTCTTTTGGATCCGTTAATTTAATTCCATAATCTTTATCCAACATTACGATAAGCTCCAAGGCATCGATAGAATCCAAACCTAAACCATCGCCAAATAGAGGATCATTATCATTTATATCTTCCAGATTTATGTCTTCTAAACTTAAAACTGCGATAATTTTTTCTTTTAATTCTTGTATTAATGCTTGCATGATTATTTTTTATAAACTGTTTTTATTGTCTCTATTTGGTGTTCCACAACTCCTTCTTTAGCTACTAAATAAAGGAATGCTTTGTATTCTTCATTGAAATATTCTACCCAACCACACAATACCTTATCTGCTTTTTTAGTGTCCAAAAGAACATTCGCATAATTCACCATGAATTCCGGGTTGAATTCTTCAAATATAAAGAAAGAATTCTCGGTTTTGAGTTGATGCCGAATACTAATTTCCCCCAGACAAATATTAGGCAAAGTGTAAACAAAAACTGCGGGACTCGGAAAGTAATTTTCTTCGTGTGAAATAGTTTCCTGATATTTCACATCCGTATCTAAACTTGATGATTTGTTGGCAAAAACCAATGCAATATTATTTTCTGCTTCTGGATCAATTTCATCTTTTAATAAAATTTCAGCCCCCAAAAATGCCAATTTGCTCAAGCTGTCCATTTTGAAAAACTTGGGATAATTGATTTCCAGTTTTTTATAGGCTTGTTTTGAAAAGTCTGCAAATGAAGTTGACTCTGCTTCAAAAACGGTTTCATCATTCAGAACTATTTTATTGTTTTGAATGGTACAAAAGGAATGTATATAGTTTTTATTTTCTGTCATTAGTTCACTTTTTCGAATAAGACGGCGCTATTACATCCTCCAAAACCAGAGGCCGTTTTTAGAAAATACCTGCTGTTTTTATTTTCGTTTTTCTCGATGACATTAATCGGCTGACTTACCCCTAATTCATCAAATCCCAGAGAAACGAACAGTTTATTTTCCAAAACTGATTGAATTCCAATTACCGCTTCAAGCAATCCGGATGCGCCTAAAGTGTGTCCATAAAAACCTTTCAGACTATTTACGGGAGTATTCTCCAATCCCAATCTATTAAATGCTATGGCTTCCATTTCGTCATTAAATGAAGTTGCCGTTCCGTGTGCAGAAATATAATCGATTTGGTCGGCTTCTATTTCGGCTTCCGCCAAAGCACTTTTGATACTTCTGAAAAGTCCTTCCCCGGTTCTGGATGGCCCCGAAATATGATTGGCATCATTTATCGATCCATCACCTATAATTTTTATTTTTGAACTTCCTTTATTTGAAGAGACTAAAACTGCTGCTGCCGCTTCGCCAAGTGTAACTCCGTTTCTGTTTTTTGAATATGGTTTGCATGGCGCGTCGCTCATAGCCTGAAAGGAATTAAATCCAGACAAAACAAACTCCGAAACCTCATCGCCAGCAACTATAAAAATGTTGTCGTATATCTTGCTTTGAATCAGTCTTTTGGCAACTGAAACTGCCATAATTCCAGAAACACAGGCATTCGAAATCACGATGGGTTCCGTTTTAAATTTAAAGAAGTCAGCGACTTTTTTTGCCAAATGAGGCAACTGCGCTTTCTGAAAATTTTCTTCGGATTTATTTTTTAGGGCCGTTATATTTCCCTTGGTGGTGGAAAGTATAAATGCTGTTCTATCATTAAAATCTAATTTAGATTTTTCAGCTATTGGATACAAAGCCAAAATCATCATTTTTTCGAGCTTCGTATAATTAACCGCCGGAGAAATTTTGGCGAAAGCCGTATCCAAATCTATGTCATTGATTATAGACGCATAAAAAGGAGCCATCATCAACGATGAATTTTGATGTAATTGAATACCAGAAACACATGCACCAATGTTCTTGACATTAGCGGCGACATCAAACCCTATGGGCGTAATGCAATTGCTTTCGGTTATAAATGCTTCTCTCATCATCTTATGTCAGTAGTCCCACTTTTTGTTTCCACTCTTCATAAAAAGGGGGATTCGTAAGCATTAAATCTCCATTTTTATCCAGAAAAACCTGAATAGTTTCTCCTGTACAAACAACATTATTATCGACGTCGAAAATCTTATAACGGTGAATAATTTTTGCAGCGGGAGTGGCAACAATCGTAGTTTCTATTCTAGCCACATCACCATACCGTAAGGACAATTTGTGCTCGCAAGTCGATTTCACGATGGGAGTTGTAAATCCGCTGTCAAAAACATCAAGATAGGAAATGCCATGATGGCGACCAAAGGCCTCGCGACCATCCTCAAAATAGGTGATGTAATAGCCATGCCAAACGATCCCAAGCGGATCCGTTTCATTGAATCGCACTCTTATATCATGAGCGACAGTCAATGATTCCACCTCTTTATATTGTTCTTTTTTTCTTATCATTTAAAAAATGCAATTGTTGTGGTAATTATAAAAAACAAAAGTAAGCTTTATTAGTTACTTGGCCAGAACCGTTTTCATTTGGCCAAAAGCGATTTTCACATCATGAAGTGTAGTAACGATATCCACTAAAGTTATTCCTGCAAATTGTTGCAAAATGGTAACCGTAGTCTTTATCTCATCATGAAGTTTTGGCAATTCTTTTATTTCAACATTTTTAATAGAACCAATGTAACCCGTAGGCGCTATTTCTTGTTTTAAGAAAAATTCATAACCAGTGTGCAAAGCAACAGATTGTGCCATATGCTCTATTAGTCCTGATTCAACCAGGATTCCGTTATGAAAAAAAATATTGTCTTCCTGAATTTTTAAGCCTGAAACTATTTCTGTTTCGGTATAGGAAAACATTTTATCAACCATTACAAAAGGGAACTTTTGCGGCAATAACTGTTCTACAAAATCTTTGTCAAAAACTGTATTTGATTCCATGCTTTATTTTTTGGTCTGATTTTCTAGTTGATTCCAAAAATCAAAATAATTGAACCACTGTAACGGATATTTTTTAAGAATCGACTCGACACTTTCTATATAGGCTAATAACAAGCCTTTTGCGTCACGGTGTTTCACTTTGGCTTCTCTGGCATATAGATGATAGTGCAAGTTAGCCTCTTTCATTACATAAACAAAAATTACAGGAACCTGCAGTCTGGACGCAATAAGAAATGGTCCCGCAGGAAAACGTGCTTCTTGTCCCAATAAATTTTCTGATAATGATTTTGCTCCTTCAAAATAGCGGTCTCCAGTAAAACAAATCAATTCATTATTTGCCAAAGCATTGTTTATTTCAAAAACATGCGATAAATCATCTTGGATAATAATGAATTTAACATTCGGTTTTTGGGAAATGCTCTCAAGGTAGTTCTTAATCGTAGAATGCTCCAAGTCAGAAGTGACCAAATTGATTTGAAAATCCAAATCTATCTCTCCAAAAAAATGTTCAGCTATCTCAAAATTACCGATATGTGCACTTATGAGCACTCCTCCCTTTTTTTCGGCTAATGCCTTTTTTAATATCTCAATACCATCAAATTCGTAGCTGAATTTATTTCGCATCCCTGCCGAAATGGAAATTTTATCGATGATGGTTTGTCCAAAAGTATAGTAACTCTTGAAAACCATCTGTTTCGATTTGAAGTAGGAAAAACCTTGTCGTTTGTTGAAATAGTAAAAGATGGCTCGATTACTCTTTTTTAGAAAAAGGAAATAATATGAGGAAACAAAATAGAGAATAAAATAGGCCGATTGGATTCCTACTTTTTTAATAAAAAAAACAAAAATTTTGTATCCTAAAAGTGTCCCTTTAGACTTACCGTCCCATTGGCTCATTAACTATTTTTTGCTTTTAACTTATTTTCGATTAAGTCGTAAAAACTTTGAAAAGAAGCAATTCCTACGAAATCAACCTCAACTAATTTTACACCAAAATTGGATTCAATGGAAACAACTAAATCCACATAATCCAAACTATCTAATCCTAAAGTATCTTTTAAATTTGCATCCGGTTGAACATCATCAGCTTCGACTTCAAATTCATCAACCAAAAAACTATTTATCTTTTTAACTATTTCTTCTTTATTCATCACTCTTTTTAAACTTTTTAACCACCAAGGCTGAATTTGTTCCGCCAAATCCAAAGGAATTCGACAAAAATATATCAATTTTTTTATTTAATGTGGTTTTAACCAAATTTAATTTTTTGGAATCCTCATCAGGGTTTTCTAAATTGATATTGGGTGCAATAAAATCATTTTGCATCATTAAAATCGAATAGATAACTTCACTTGCTCCCGCCATCCAACATTCGTGTCCTGTCATTGATTTCGTTGAGCTTACAGGAGTATTACTTTCACCAAAAATTTCAAAAATGGCTTTAGCCTCATTAACGTCTCCTACAGGAGTCGATGTTGCATGAGCATTTATATAATCAATATCACTTGCTTTCAGTCCGGCTTCATCTAGCGCTCTTTGCATTGCAATGGATGGGCCTTCGACGTTTGGGGTAGAAATATGCCCCCCGTTAGACGAGAATCCATAACCAACAACTTCAGCAATAATAGTCGCTCCGCGCTTTACGGCAGATTCATAACTTTCCAAAATTAAAGTAGCGGCACCACCGCTAGGAACTAGGCCGTCTCTTGAGGAATCAAAAGGCCTGGATGCTTTTGTCGGCTCCTCTTCTCTGGGCGAAAAAACACCTAAACCATCAAAACTGCACATTGCATATTTGTTGATTTCCTGTGCTCCTCCGCAAATTATCATGTCCTGAAAACCACTTTTTATTAAAAAATAAGCCAACCCAATAGAATGTGACCCGCTTGCGCAGGCCGCACTGATGGTAAGGTTTATTCCTCTTAGCTTAAAAATGGTCGAAAGATTCATCGTAACCGTTGAGTTCATCGATTTGAAAATCGCTCCCGAACCTATCAGCGCAGTATCTTTTTTCTCTCTTACAATATCGGTAGCCTCAATAATTGCTTTTGAGACGCTGTCATTACCATACATGATACCTACTTCATTTTCATCAAAAAAAGCATCGTCGATATTCGCATTTTTCAAAGCCTCTATTGTGGACATATAGGCAAATTCTGTCTCTTCGCCGAGACTTATTCTTTGCCTCCTGGAAAGTAAATTTTTCAAATCCGGTTTGGGCACCATTCCCGTTAGGGCGGAACGAAAACCAAACTCTTTGCGTTCGGGATCAAATACAATTCCTGATTTACCCTCATACAAGGCGTCTTTTACTTCGTCTAAGGATGTCCCTATACACGAGTAAATTCCCATTCCTGTTATTACAACTCTTCTATCCATTGTCTTAAAAGTAATTTTATGAATAAATCCCTCCGTTTATATTGATAATTTCTCCCGTAATATAACTGGACTTTTTAGAAACCAAAAAACTCACCAGATCTGCTACTTCTTCCGCTTCTCCAAAACGATTTGCGGGGACTAATTTAATCAATTCTTTCTCATCTAATTGGCTGGTCATATCCGTTCTAATAAAACCGGGGGCTACTGCATTTACGGTAACTTTACGTTTTGCTACTTCTTGCGCCAAAGCCTTGGTTGCGGCAACAACAGCACCTTTCGCGGCAGAATAATTCGTTTGTCCCGCAGTTCCTTTTACTCCTGAAAGTGAAACTATGTTTACAATTCGCCCGTACTTATTACGTAACATTTTTTGAATGAAAAAATTAGTGACATTAAAAAAGCCATTCAAACTGGTATTTACAACGCTCGACCAATCTTCCGGACTCATCCACATAAACAAACCGTCTTTTGTAATTCCGGCATTATTCACGATCGCTTCAACCAGCGCGTCGGGATTTGCTTCCTGCCATTGCGTCAACTTGTTTTTCACCTCCTCAAAGTCCGCCACGTCAAACTGTATTATTTCGGCGGTTGCACCCAATTTTTTCACTTCTTCAAGTGTCTGTTCGGCTGCGGCCTTATTTGAATGGTAATTAATCAGAATATGGTAATCTGTATCAACAGCTAATTTCTGACAAATGGCACTGCCAATTCCTCTTGAGCCGCCTGTTACTAATGCACACTTCATAAGTATATTTTGTTTTTTCTTGTGTTTCTAAGCTGTCTTTTATTTGTAAAGACCGTCAGTCAAAAACAGAAGCTAATTATTTTTATTTTTTAAACTAAAAAAACCAATGTACTAATTATTAATCAAATAATCTTTGACCTTTTGGACAAAAGGATACATCACCTGGTCTTCTTTGAATTCTGGAACAATGGCCCTAACGTCATCGTACATTTTTTTAGTGACGGACGAAATTTCATCTTTTTGTCCCAAAGCATCTATGGCTTGGACAATCGTAATTATTTCGATACTCAGTACTTCAAAAGCATTCTCGATTACTTTTGCGGTAATCACAGCTGCATTGGTCCCCATACTCACAATATCCTGATTGTCATTATTGTTTGGAATACTATGAATATACATCGGATTGGACAGCATTTGATTTTCGGCAGTGGTTGAAGTGGCCGTAAATTGCACACCCTGCATCCCAAAATTAAATCCTAATGTCCCCAAATTTACAAATGGAGGTAAAATCTCATTGATTTTTGAATTTAGCAAATAATTTAATTGACGTTCCGCAAGCATGGTTAATTTGGTAATCACAATCTTAAGTTTATCCATCTCCAAGGATATATAGTCCCCATGGAAATTCCCTCCATGATACACATGTTGGTTTTTCACATCAATAATAGGATTATCATTTGCCGAATTAAATTCGTCTTCAAGTATAGAAGCCACATTATTGATAGTTTCTAAAACAGGCCCTAATATCTGAGGCACACAACGCAATGAATAATATTCTTGCACCTTTTCTTTAAAAATCTCCTCATTATTCTCACCGGAGTACAAATGATCCTCTCTTTTTCTGATCAAAGTACTGTCGGCAAGGTTTTCTCTCATTCTGAGAGCGACTTCTCGCTGTCCTTTATGACGTTTGGTTTTATTTAGTTCTTCCGAGAAATGATCATCATAAGCCTGGACAATTTCATTTATTGCACAAGAAGATTTTAATGACCAATCCAGTAATTTGCTTGCATGGTGCACATTCACAACTCCAATTCCGGTCATTACAGAAGTTCCGTTTATCAATGCCAAGCCTTCCCTGATTTCTACCTGAATGGGTTTTAGATTTTCAATCTCAAAAACTTCTTTGGTTGCTCTTCTTTCTCCTTTATAAAAAACTTCACCTTCGCCGATCAAAACTAGCGCCAAATGTGCCAACTGAACTAAATCTCCACTGGCGCCCACTCCACCGTGTTCAAAAATCAAAGGAGTAATATCTTTGTTAATCAATGCCGCCATCAGATGAATTACGGATGGATGTACCCCAGAATTCCCTAACGAAAGCGTATTTAAACGCGCCAATATAGCCGCTTTTACACAAACCGCATTGAGTGGCTTTCCAGTTCCAGATGAGTGACTTCTGATTAAATTGTATTGCAATTGAATTCTGTCCTCGTCTTTAATTCGGTATTGCGCCATGGGTCCAAAACCGGTGTTGACGCCATAAATAATTTTATTTTCAGAAAATTCTTTTAAAAAGTCAAAACTTTCATTTACCCTTTTTAATACAAGATCACTTATTTCGATTTGTTTATTTCCAAAGATTATTGATTCGAAGTCCTTTAGACTTAAAAATTCATTTATAGTGCTCATGTAGCCCTTTTTGATTATAGTGGATTCGTTTTTTTTATCAAAATAAATGTAGTTATTTTGAGGATAGCAAATGTAACGCAATAATCAATTATAATATAATAATATGCTAAAGGAGTTTGTGGATGTATTAATCATTGGAGCTGGGCCTTCAGGATGTGTCTCGGCAGCTCATCTTTTCAATAACAAAGTCAAAGTGAAGATTGTCGAAAAAACAAAGTTTCCGCGACTTGTCGTAGGCGAAAGTCTAATCCCGCGCGTCATGGACCATTTTGCGGAAGCGGGATTGTTTGAAAGTCTTGATGCAATGAATTTTGAAAAAAAACTTGGGGCACGATTCATAAGAGGGGAAGAGGTTTGCATTTTCGATTTCAGCAATAAGTTCTCGGAGGGTTGGGATTGGACTTGGCAAGTGCCAAGAGCTGATTTTGACAATACGATGGCACAAGAAATTATTAGAAAAGGAATTGATTTGGAATTCGAATCGGAGGTGATTTCCATTTCCTTCGAAGGAAAAAATTCTAAAACAATCGTAAAAGACAAAGAAGGAAACCTGAAAGAGATTAATGCCAAATTTGTTATTGATTCCAGCGGCTATGGTAGAGTACTACCTCGACTTTTAGATTTAGACACGCCTTCAAAACTAGATCCCCATTCTTCTATTTTTACACATGTTAAAGACAACAAAAGACCTGATGGCGAAGAAGGAACCATGATTTCCTTTGATATTTTAGAAACGAAAGTATGGCTATGGGTTATTCCGTTTTCTAATGGGAATACCAGTATAGGAATTGTAGGCCCAACGGATTTCATCAATTCCCTTTCGGAAAATAAAAATAATACAGAGGCTTTGAATAATGCCATTCAGCTTTCGGACTATTATGTCAATCGTTTTGGCGGAGTTGATTTTTTGTTTGAACCCATAAAATTAGAAAACTATTCCCGCTCCGTAAAACAGATGTATGGTGATGGTTTTGCCCTTACAGGAAACAGCTCTGAATTTTTAGACCCTGTTTTTTCGTCAGGCGTAGCCTTTGCGACCGAATCTGGGATGCTTGCCGCAAAACTATTCATAAAAGAATCGCAAGGAATTAGCGTCAATTGGGAAGAAGAGTTTACTGGTTATATGAAAAAAGGGATTAGCGTTTTTACCACTTATGTAAAAGAATGGTACACCGGAAACCTACAGACCTTGTTTTTTCATCAACCGGAAAACCCTGAGGTGAAACGCAAAATTTGCGCGGTCCTTGCCGGTTATGTTTGGGATGAAAGCAATCCTTTTGTCAAGAAACACCATAATTTAATTAAAAATATGGCTCATCTTATTGAAATGGACAACAATAAAAAAACAGAAAACCCTAATACTTAATTAGGGTTTTCTGTTTAAAACTTGATTATCTATAAACCGATTTCAAAAGCCTTTGCGCTAATGACTTTCCAGTTTTAGCATATCCTTCCCCGATTCTGGTTTCATTGCTAAAATTATTTCCCCATTGATCTCCTGGGGCATCTTTGCTGGTGATTTCCGCTAAAACATTAGTTGGATTTCCCGTCTCCACAAATGTCAGCAATGTTGTCACTTTTGCAGGTTGTTTCATCATCATAACATCCCAACCCGGATATATCCATACCGATTTTACAATTAGTGTATAAGGAGCGGCTGTCAATCCTTCCTGGAAACTAACGTCCACATCTTTTTTTGACAATACGACGTTAACCAATTCCAAGAATTTTGGATTCCAAGAAAGTTCTTTACTGGCTTCCCATTTTTTGGCCCAAATGTCACCTACATTTTTGTGCTTTTCATTAAGCTCATTAGTTCTTTCCTCAACATAGGTCGCTTCAGATTTATTTTCTTTCATTAATGTCAATTCGCTGTAGTCAAATTGCACATTAATCTCTTTTTGATCTTTAAGGAAATCAAAATTCCCCTTGACCACATCCATCCTTTGAGCCGTCATCATAGACGAAACAAATAATACTGATAACACTAATTTTTTCATTGGTTTTGTTTATTATTATGTGTAAAAAACTTACAAGTAAAAATATATAATTATAATTAATATATAAATAAAAAAGACCCATTATTTTTTATATCATACAGCTCCTTTGATGCTGATTAACTTTGAATTATATTTGCAGATTAATTGTCGCCGTTTGCGATGGTGCGTGAGGGATAGAAGCGGCATCCTTTTGTGAAGCTCGCGAAACAAAAGATACAGTGGATAGCCCGACCTTGCTGCAACGATCGTGGAAGCAAAGGCACGCCCTAAAAAAATAGATACTAACAGAAGATGAAACATATAAGGAATTTTTGCATTATTGCACATATTGACCACGGAAAAAGCACACTTGCTGACCGACTACTTGGCGCTACACAAACGGTTACCGCCCGTCAAGAAAAAGCGCAATTGCTTGACAACATGGACTTGGAACGGGAACGTGGGATTACCATAAAAAGTCATGCCATCCAAATGGAATACACTTACAAAGGACAAGAATATATCTTGAATTTGATTGATACTCCCGGACACGTAGATTTTTCGTATGAAGTTTCTAGATCCATTGCGGCCTGTGAAGGTGCTCTTTTGATTGTAGATGCGGCACAAAGCATTCAAGCACAAACGATTTCAAATTTATATTTGGCTTTGGAGAATGACCTGGAAATTATTCCGGTTTTAAACAAAGTAGATTTGCCAAGCGCCAACCCGGAAGAAGTAAGTGACGATATTATTGATTTACTAGGTTGTAAATTAGAAGATATTATTCATGCTTCCGGAAAAACTGGTTTTGGTGTCGAAAATATTTTGGCTGCCATTATCGAAAAAATTCCACCTCCAGCAGGGAATGTCGACGAACCGTTACAAGCTTTAATTTTTGACTCACATTACAATCCGTTTCGCGGAATTGAAGTTATTTTCCGTGTTAAAAACGGTCAAATAAAAAAGGGTCAGAAGATAAAATTCATGGCTACGGGCAACGAGTATTTTGCAGACGAAATTGGTACATTAAAATTAAACCAAGTTCCTAAACAAGTAATTTCGGCAGGTGATGTTGGATACTTGATTTCGGGAATTAAGGAAGCCAAAGAAGTAAAAGTGGGCGATACGTTGACGGATGCAAAAAATCCAACAACAAATATAATTAAGGGTTTTGAAGATGTGAAACCAATGGTTTTTGCAGGGATTTATCCTGTAGACACCGAAGATTACGAGGAACTGAGAAACTCTATGGAAAAACTACAATTGAACGATGCTTCACTTGTGTTTTTACCTGAAAGTTCGGCAGCTTTGGGATTTGGTTTCCGTTGTGGATTCTTGGGAATGTTGCACATGGAGATTATCCAGGAGCGTCTTGAAAGAGAGTTTAACATGACGGTTATAACTACCGTTCCCAACGTTTCTTACCATGCGTTTACCAAAAAAAATCCCGATACAGCATTGATTGTGAACAATCCTTCTGACTTGCCTGAACCTTCTCGTTTAGATCACGTTGAGGAGCCTTTTATTAAAGCTACTATTATTACAAAAGCCGATTATGTTGGAAACGTAATGAGTTTGTGTATCGAAAAACGTGGGTTGATCACCAATCAAACCTATTTGACTACGGAACGTGTAGAGTTGACTTTTGACATGCCACTGGCAGAGATTGTGTTTGATTTTTACGATCGTTTGAAAACCGTTTCTAAAGGATATGCTTCATTTGATTACACGCCAATTGGAATGCGAACTTCCAATTTGGTTAAAGTAGATATTTTATTGAATGCTACCATTGTTGATGCTTTATCTTCATTGATGCACGTAGATAACGCCTATTCTATTGGCAAAAAGATGTGTGAAAAACTGAAAGAGTTGATTCCACGTCAACAATTTGATATTCCTGTTCAAGCGGCGATTGGCGTTAAAGTGATTTCTCGTGAAACAATCAAAGCTTTACGTAAAGACGTTACCGCCAAATGTTATGGTGGAGACATTTCTCGTAAACGTAAATTATTGGAGAAACAGAAAAAGGGTAAAAAACGTATGAGATTGGTTGGGAATGTTGAAATTCCGCAAGAGGCATTTATGGCTGTTTTGAAGTTGAATGATTAAATCCTTTTTTAGAGAATAGAAGAAAGAGCAAAGAATAAAGAAAAACCTGATGATGAAAATTATCAGGTTTTTTGTGTATTACTTATCCTTCAACCATTCAAATAACCGTTTCGCATCTTCCAACTTAAATAACTGTGTCCCTTCGTTCATTGTTGCCGCCGAACCACAGGCTACGCCCCAACGGATCACTTCCTTCAGGTTTTTACCTTGCGAAAGTGCCCAGACCATTCCACCCACCATGCTGTCACCGGCACCTACTGTACTTTTTTTTGCAACATTGGGCGCAGGAACAAAATCGGATGAGTCTTTGGTCACCAGGACAGCTCCTTGTGGCCCGAGGGAAACGACCACGATTTCGGCTCCACCGTTTGCAATGATTTGTTTTGCCGCATCGCTGACTTCTTCCATCTCGAGGCGCTCTACGCCGATTAGTTTCGCCAATTCACCCACATTGGGCTTAATCATATAAACTCCCGTTTCCAATGCTTTTTTCAAAGGGTCACCCGAAGTATCAACAATCAATTTTGCATTTAATTTTTTTGCTATTTCAGCAATTACTTGATAAAAATCTGTCCTCAAATCCTTGTTTAAACCACCGCTGACCACAACATACTTAGAATTTAATTTTTGCACGGCTTCAATGATCCTACCTTGTTCGGCAGTTGAAATAACTGGCCCCGGAAAACTAAAACGATATTGGGAATTAGTGTTGTCGTCAGTGGCCACAAAACTCTCTCTTGTCCAATTTTTAATTTCGATAGCCTCGGACACAATCGATTCTTTATTGATCAGTTCTTCCAGCATTTTTCCCGTTGGCCCTCCAGATGTGTAGATTGCCAAAGACGTTTCCCCTAGGCGAGAAATGGCTTTAGACACATTAATTCCTCCACCTCCGGCATCAAATTGAGGCTCTTGACATCTTATTTTTTGCTCAGGCACCAGTCCCGAAAAATGCGCACTTTTATCAAGGGCCGGGTTGACCGTGATGGTCGCTATATCAATTGATTTCATTTTGCTGTTTTTACTATTCTAAAGGTGCGAAAAAAAAATTAAATCTCAAAACAGAGCCATCTACAATCAAAATTCCGAAATCGATGGGTTCTTTTTAATTAGCCAAAACCTTTACAACTTTGTACCTTTGTACCTCCTAATCAATTTTAGAAAGGGGACAGACGAAATAAACTAAAAAAAATGATTGAAGATAAAAACCCACAACGCACAAGTATAGCCCAGCTAGGAGAATTTCGATTGATCGAGCATTTGACACAAAACTTCGAAATTAACCAGCCTTCCACGCTGAAAGGAATTGGTGATGACGCCGCTGTTCTTGATCTTAAGGATAAAAAAGTGGTTGTTTCCACCGACTTGTTGATTGAAGGGGTGCATTTTGATTTGGCCTATATGCCTTTGAAACACTTAGGATACAAAGCGGTAACCACTAATATTTCAGATATATGTGCGATGAATGCCAAAGCCACTCAGATCACGGTTTCCATTGCAGTTTCAAATCGTTTCCCATTAGAAGCTTTAGATGAATTATTTGCAGGGATTGCACATGCTTCCAAAGAATATAATGTTGATGTTGTTGGCGGTGACACAACGTCTTCTCAAAAAGGGTTGATCATCAGCATTACTGCAATTGGCGAGGCTGACGAAGATGAAATCGTGTACAGAAATGGCGCAAAACAAACGGATTTGCTGGTAGTAACTGGCGACATTGGTGCGGCATACATGGGACTACAGGTGTTAGAACGTGAAAAACAGGTATTTCAGGTAAATCCTAATTCGCAACCTGATTTGGATGCTTATACGTACTTGATCGAGCGCCAACTAAAACCCGAAGCACGAAAAGATGTTCGTACTTTATTCCATGCCTTGGAAATAAAACCAACGTCGATGATCGACATATCGGATGGATTATCTTCTGAAATTATGCATTTGTGTAAGCAATCAAAGGTGGGCTGTAATTTGTACGAGGATAAATTACCGTTAGATCCCCAATTAATAAGTGTATGTGAGGAATTTGATATTGACAGCACTACAGTCGCCATAAACGGAGGGGAAGATTACGAATTACTTTTCACCATTGCCATGGAAGATTTTGACAAGATAAAAGCGAACCCTAATTTCTCCATTATTGGACACATGGTTCAAGAAAGTGAGGGAATCCATTTAGTGACCAGAGCAAACACCAAAATCCCTTTAAAAGCGCGAGGTTGGGATTCAATAACTCTATAAAACAAAAAAACGGCATTTTTACAAAATGCCGTTTTTTTTGTTCCTTTTTTATGTTAAAATAACAATCCGATATTTCGGGCTTCACGCACCAAATCGATGTCGCTCCCCTCAGTCACTTTTAATAACTCCTTAAGATTTAACTTTCGAACTTCGATTGCGTTTAAAGATATTGGGATGTATTGTGGAATGTCTTTTGTCTTTGTTCCTTTGGACAAATGGAACAGAATTTGTTTATCGAACAAATCTATTTCTACATTATTTTCTTGGGAATCCAACATTTTCAGAACAGACTGACTATAATATTGTTCGTTTTTGATCACTTTATCAAAAGCGAATAACAGTTCGTCAAATGTCAAATCATTTTTGATCACTAATCCATGAGGATTAATTGTTTTTATGATGGTTTTTATTTTCAAAAATTCGGTGAACATGGTAAGCAAGATAATTCGGCAGTTGGGCATTGCCTCCAAAATCAATTTTGCCAAATCTTCACCGGAATAAAGTCCCTTTTCTTCATAAGGCGGCATACTTATGTCCAAGAAAGCAATGTCAAAAGGTATTGTATCCGGATCCGTAATAACATTATACGCTGACTCGCAATCCTTTGCTTCAGATATGAAAAACTCATACTTATTTGGATTATATCTCGTAATTGCATTTTTGTATCCCTGTATAATAAAAGGATGATCATCAACAATTAGTATATTACTCTTTATGGTTGTTAGGCCAGCCGCTTCCATTGCCATTGTTATATAGGTATTTGTATTTGTTCTATTGGTACAGTTACGGTGATGACCGTACCTTCCCCTTTTTTGGATTTTATGTTAAATACTCCATCACACTCCTTAGTTCGCGATAGCATATTTTGTATTCCTATTCCTTTTCTTTTCAAATTAGAATTAAATCCGATTCCATTATCGCTAATCACCAATAATAAATTATCCTCTTGCTTTTTCAATTCAATGCTAATAGAATTTGCTTTGGCATACTTGTTAATATTTTGAAGCGATTCCTGGATAATACGGAATAAATTAATCTTCACCGAGTTGGCCATTAATTCCCATTTTATTCTTCTATCTATGTTTGAGACCAACTTAGATTGAAATGTTCTCCTTTGTTCTTCAAATAGATTGTCAACGATGGCAACGAAGTTATTAATTAATTCCGATTTCTCTCTATTCAGGTCATGAGAAATTTCACGGATATCCTGTTCTATATTTTTTAACTCAGATAAATAACTAATTCTTTGGTTGATAGCCGTCTCATCCTGGATCCGATTTAGACTGTCCAGATTCATCCTAACACCAAACATCCTTCCCAAAACCCCATCATGCAGCTCTTGCGCCACCCTTTTTTTCTCCTTTACCCTATTCGTTTCAATCGTGTTTTGCTGGGAAATCATTAAATTATAAATATCCTCATTGGCTACTTGCTGCTGCTGTTTGTACAAAAGCTCCCTGTTTTTGGTTTTTTGGGCTTTTATGATGTATAGAAATAACCCTAAAATAGTTAATGCACTAAACACATATACTAGATTCCTGTTTTGAACTTCTAAACTGGAATTCTCAGTTTTTATTTTGTCAGTTTCATATTCAATACGAGAAAATTTATCACCCATGCTGCGTTCTGCTTTTTGTAATTCTTCATTGAGTAGAATGTATTTTTTTGTATAAACAGCCGCTTTTTCAGGCTCAATTACCGCTAATTGCTTAAGGGCCACTAAAATATCCCGAGGATTATTTGTTGCTTTTGATAATAAAAGAGCTTCGTTCGAATACTGTAATGCCTTGATGGTATCATTTTTTGAAGCGAAGTACTCTGATAAGTGAATTTTATTAATAAATATTCCAGCGTTCAATTTTAAACTATCTCGTAATTTCAGGGATTGATAAAATAGTTCTGGCAAACCATCAGTCTCTTTTAATTTAAATTTTGAAAATGCTAAATTATCCAATAACATCCCATAGACTGCTGGTTTCTGTATAAATAGATTTTCTTGCTTAAGCCCCTTTTGAAAATAGTCTTTGGCAAGTAAGTAATTTTGTGAACTAAGATAAAGAAAACCGATATTGTTATAAGAAGTGGCTCTAGCCTGAAATACTTTGGGAATTATTTGATCATCACTAATTAGCAATGCTTTATTATGATATGTAATTGCATTTTCATATTCACCTAGCTCGCCATATATAATTCCCAACAGATTGTAAGCATCATACAGAATATTATTTGTCTGCTTTTCTTCCTTAATTGTTTTTAACACACTGAAAACGGTTGTTGCTGAACCTGAAAAATCACCAGCTTTGTATTGTAAAGTAGCTTTATTGATTAATGTTTTACCCAAATTAAAATTATCATTCTGATCCTTATACATTTTTTCCGCTTTT